>NZ_BAABJX010000041.1:0-627 GCF_039543525.1 Algivirga pacifica | reverse complement strand
TTCATCATACTTAGCTAACAGATTTTTTGGCCATTTAGGTCAAACCACTTTCAGACTACTATATTATAAAGTAATTGAGGAAAATGGTGTTTTTATTAATGAAATAATTAATAATCAAGAAGCTAGTAAAGTAAAAACAGCAAAGCCTTGTATAGAATTTGATATTGATTGTTCTAAAAACAGAGGGAAATTTTCAAAGTATATGGCTCCCCCTAATGAAAATGGAGAGTTGATTGACGGTTTTCATAATTATATTGAATTTAAATTAACTAACAGAAATGGATACGTGTCAATTAGTCTATTAGATCTATTAGAGATGGACAATAAGGTGTTAAAGGAATATAAAGTCATTTTTTGTGATGCAGATAAACTTTTAATAGAGGATAGGAAAAAACATGTTTTTGAAATGTATTCTAAATGGTAACCACTGTTCAATCACAGTATATCCAAATAGATAACTAAAAGGCTAGCTGCTCACAGTTGCCTTTCTTTTTCACCCATTGTCAGAACAGGGATCTTAAGGATCTAAAAGATTTACAGGATCTTTATGCTAAGATTACGATGTGATCGAGTAGGGTAAAGTTAGGGACTCTCCCTAACTTCATCCCTCTCACAGAACCGTGCGTA
>NZ_BAABJX010000040.1:0-2442 GCF_039543525.1 Algivirga pacifica | reverse complement strand
TTATATTTTCTAACTCCTTCGTTTCAGAAACGGATGCAAAGGTAAGAAAACTTTCAATTACAACCCAAATTAATTTTGAAGTTTTTTTTTTCAGCGAGATTTCTTGAAAACCTACACTCTCGATAGCGAGAAGCGCAATTTCAACACCTTCCCAAAACTTCTTTTTCTTACTTTCCTTCCGAAAGCGGATGCAAAGGTAAGAAAACTTTTAACTAACTTCCAAAACAAATTTTCAAAAACTTTTCAGGAGTAAAATCCGAGAATTTTGTGGACAACAAATTACTCCAAAGAGCGTATCCCATGACCTGAATTGTTGTGGCCTTCCGTTTGAAGGGGATGCAAAAGTGTAGGTATTTTTTGGATTATGCAAATGGAATAGTTCAATTATTTACAGAAATAATCACAGAATTACATAACCTACTCAGTCAATGACACTTCAACGAATGTTAATTTTTTTAAGTTGTACTATAGTACATTTATTTACTCAACTTACTCTTTAAATAATTATACTATAGGCTTTCATATTACTCTTGTCCCTCTCTGTCTATAAGGTTAGATATCATTTAGAAACGCCATGTAATAAGCAAAAATTAAGCGATGGTCAGCTATTATTACCTATTATATTAAAAGCTACCCAACTTGCTAAAAAATACGCCTATCAGTTTAACGGAAAGGAAAAAGAGGAAGAGCTAGAAGGAAACTACGCCTATGAGTTTCGGATGTATGATCCAGCAATAGGACGCTGGTGGCAGCAGAAACCTCTTTATCCTCGGCACAGGATACGCTCAAAAAGCATCAGTTTAATTTTGATGGAATGCTGGCGATTACCGGGATGGCACGTCAGTATGATAAAAACCCTATACCAAATAGTGACAATATAAGTTATGAGTGTCAGTTGCTGGGTTTGTATATCCCTGAAATAGATTATCAATGGAATATTTCTGAAAAACAACAGCTGGAAGCATTTGCTTCTGTAGCGCTTTTGGGAGGACTTTTTGATGGAGAAGGGGAGTTAATTCCTTTACCTTACCGGGGGTGGTTCGCCTATACGTATGATCGACTGTCTCTCAAAGTGGGCTACCAGGAGATCCGCTGGGGAAATACCAAGCTATTGAGAACCCTAAATTGGATGGATCTGTTTCATCCCTTGGGTCCAGTAGCATTTAATCCCGGCATATTCGCTACCCTGGGCACCTACCAATTTGGAAATGATGGATATATACAGCTTTGGGTAATTAATAATGAACTGGATATTTTGGATCGCTATGATTACCCGAGAGGATATGGGGGACGTGTGACCTATCCTTTGGGTAATTTTGACGTGAGAGCAAGCTACCTGCGTCACCGGCATGCAAAAAACTATCAGAGATAGCCTTTTTATGTGAATTACCTGGGAATTGATTTGAAGTATGATGCTCCTCTAAGCTGGTGGATAGATGGTATGATCCATCAGGAACCAGGGATTTCATTCGTATCTCCTGACCAAAATTCTGATCAGCTCCTTACCAAAATCAAAGCCACCATTGGCTCTTCCTACACACTACCTTTCGGTGAAGAGGGTATAAAAATGATAGCAGAACATATCTTGAGCAACGATGCCATAATAGGCACAACAAACCATCTAACAGCGTTGGACCTAACGTATTCTGCCGGAAAGCTTGGGGAGTTTAAAACTACATTCATTTATCAATGGGATTTAGCAAATCGTTACAACCTGAATTATGGAGGTTTCAATTCTCTGGTCGCCTGGAGTAAAGAATACAAGCAACTGGAGTTTCAGGTAAGAGGTATTATTGGCAACGAGATCTACTCTGATTTACTTTGGAATGAGTCATTTTTTACTGATATGGTAGGGCAAGGGGTGCAGGGTACGGTGATTTGGAGGCATTAATATATAATTAATAGCTACACCTTACCTCTCAATAAAATAATCAAGGAGAGTATTTCTATACCCTTAATAAAGACTATATATTGTCTTTCAATAACAATTAAATCAGACTAACCTCCTCCCTTGCTAAATCAATTTTAGCAAGGGAATTATTTTATCTCAATAATTTCAGTTAAGACCATTGATGAATAGGGCAATGGATTCATAAAAGAAGTACGGTATCCTCAAAACTTATGAATATATCCCCTCTTAAACACAAAAAAACCTTATCCAACATCTCGTGCTGAATAAGGCTTTAAATTTATAAGGAGTGGCAATGACCTACTCTCCCGGGTGTTATCCCAGTACCATCGGCGCTGTAAGGCTTAACTGCTCTGTTCGGAATGGGAAGAGGTGTTCACTTACGCTATCATCACCATCAATATCTTTGTAATGAAGAATTAAGAATGAGTAATGAAGAATACTATCCCTCATTTTTAATTTTTCATTCCTCATTAGAATATCTGACATTTACTGCAAAAAGAGTCATCCACTGCAAACATGCAGTCACAAAC
>NZ_BAABJX010000039.1:0-66600 GCF_039543525.1 Algivirga pacifica | reverse complement strand
TCGTTCAAAATTTAAAAATAAGCAACGAGCCTTAGAGAGTATAGACTCGTTGCAACAAAGCCAAAAGGATTTCAAAGTAGTGTTCCTTCACAGAATCCCTGAGGGAAGTAGTAAGATTAAAGGCAGCAGAACTTTTGATAATAGCTCATCAGGCTTTCTCTCTTTCAAGGTTTGGTATGAGAAGCGTCAACAGGAGAAACTCCCGTGCAGCTTTGTACTTGAAGCTACAGGTAATTATCATGAACAATTAGCTTGGTTTTTATTCGAACAGCAACAAAGGGTGCATGTAGTATTAGCCAATCGTGCTAAAAGTTATTTGAAGAGCTTAGGGCTGAAAAGTAAAACGGACCAGATTGATGCAAAAGGGTTAGCTCAGATGGGTGCTGACCAACAGTTAGCGACCTGGCAACCTTTATCTAAAAGTTTATATACATTACGAGGCATGACTCGTCATCACGAGGATTTGTGTAAAGTGCTGGTGCAGTTAAAGAATCAGCAAAAACAGTTAGCCCATAATATATATGTACTTAAAGAGGTCTCTAAGGGACTTGAAGAAACTTTAGCGGTCATTGAAAAACAATTGGAGAAGATAGAAGGGAAAATTAAGTCTCTGATTGAGAAAGATGAAGCACTTCACAAGAAAGTGGCTTGTATTACATCGATCAAAGGAGTAGGCTTAATAACTGCAGCTGTCGTGGTGGCAGAGACCAATGGATTTGCACTAATCAGTAACGTTAAGCAACTAACCAGTTATGCTGGTTATGATGTTAGGGAGAATCAATCTGGTCAACGGAGAGGGACTTCCAGTATTTCTAAAAAGGGCAACAGCCATATTCGTCGCATTATGCACATGGCAGCTTTAAACGTAGTACGTTATGAGGTGGGAGGTTTTAAAAATCTACAGCAAAGAATCTATGAACGTTCTGGTTATAAGATGAAAGGCTATGTCGCTGTTCAGTCTAAACTGCTAAAGTTAATGTACACTCTGTGGAAAACAGAACAGTATTTTGACCCCGACTATGACAGTAAAAAGAAAGAAAATATAATTGAAAAGACGTTAGATTAACGATGGCTAAAAGTTAGCTCGCCCTTGAAGGCGATAAATGACAGCATGCGAGAGTAACGAGCTGAGCGAAAATTTTCGCCTGAAAAGGGTGAAACAGACTCTTTATGCCTAAAAAAAGTAGCCACACGGTGGTGGCTACACGAGGTAGATTCAGAAAGAATACTTTCTGATCTCCTTTCAAGTTGTTAATCTACAAAAAATACAATAATATTTCTTGCTTTTTATCACAGTACCTTAAGCTAAATCCTAATCCTAGCGTCCTCGCTCCCGTTTTATAAACTTGAGCGTGGACGCTCAAATAATGTTTTGGTCTTCGCGAGGACGCAAAGACCAGTGTCTACCACTCCGTTAAGTTGACGTCATTGGGGGTAACTCTAAGAGCGACTCATCTATTGGCTATAGTGCTAAACAGCTCCTTGCCATGAGGCAAGGAGCTACATATCAACAGACTTAGCATTTAGCCTACTAGAACCCAAAGCTATCGTCTTTTGGTGGTTGCTCCGTGATTTTCACGCCAATCGTGCTGATGGCAGAGCCACAAAATATCCCCACCACTTTTCCTTCACTTTTCTCATTCATAGGAATGATATTGGTCGGAACATTGACAATCGGAGGAGCAAACAATCCTCCATTGCTCATGTTGGACTGCATCTCAGACATAAAGTTAAACCCTGTACCTGTGATAGAGTGTAGCTCTACATAAATAGAATCTCCCACCTCATAAAATGGGGTATTGAATGCATCATCGGCATCTGCCGTTGGATTTACGCCCAAACGTACAGGAGGAATAAAAGGTGTTCCATCTGACAAAGGATTATTATTCAAGCCAGGGATAATATCATGTACAAGTACAATTTCTTGTACTTTATCCAGTAATCGCCCATTCTTCCAAGTCTTTAGCCAGTAGAAATCATCTTTCCCTTGAAAATCTGTTGCCCATAGTTCTCCAACAATCGTCTCTACAGGAAAGAATAAGCTCGCCTCTACAGTTACCAATTTCAAGGAATCAATTGAAGGAACCCTCTCAATAGAAGTATACGACTCAAAAGTATACTCTCCATGTTGTACTTCCAATCGATATTGGTTCTCATAGAAATCGCCCTTTACCCCTTCTGCAGTTCTTGCATGAATCATCAAGGTATCAGCCTCCGAAGCTGGCATCCAAGTGTAGATTCCATCCTCATCCGGGTCAGTGAAAGACAATACTCTACCTGAACCATTCAGTTCTTCTACAGTCACTGTAGCGCCAACTACAGCATCTGCCCTACTTGATTGAAAATATGGCTTGGTGTACGACAAGCGAATTTGCTGCTCCTTGAATTGATTATTGATAAAAGCATCGACCACAAACTGCGTTTCTCCTTCTTCCAAATCAATTTCTACGATATCCTCACAACTTGCCAATCCAAGAAGTGCTATAAGTCCGATATATATTGAATAATATTTTCTCATGTCAATCACTCACTAGAATTTGAAATTATATGAAATAGAAGGAACAATAGAGCCTATAATGGATAACTGTACCGCTTGGTTATCGGTCACCACATTTTCCGGTCTACGATCTGCATTCGGTTGGAAATAAATTGAGAATGGGTTTCTACGGTTGTATACGTTATAGATCGAAAGTACCCACTCTCCATCCCATCGGCGTTTGCTTTCCGGATCATAGGTGATAGACAAGTCCAAACGGTGATAAGCCGGGATACGGTAATTGTTTCTCATATTGGACGGATTATGTGCCGGAGAATATCCCTGAATCTCATAGGTACTCGAAGGGAAAGACGCTGGTGTTCCTGAGATCAACGTAAAGTTAGATGATACATTCCATTTCTTCGATAACTCATAAATAGCGACCAAGCTTAAGTTGTGGGTTTGGTCAAATCTTGCTGCATACCATTCGTCATTATTGATGCCCATTGTTTTGCGTTCTGATCGAGATAAGGTATAACTAATCCAACCATTGAACTTTCCTCTGGTCTTCTTCAAATACCACTCTGTTCCATATGCACGGCCAATTCCTTCCATCAAATCTCCCTCCAAATAAGTATTTAATAAAAGGTCTGCTCCTACGACAAAGTCCACTAACTGTCGCATATCCTTATAGTATACTTCCACTGAGGCTTCATACATATTATCCTTGAAGTTTCTGAAGTATCCCAAAGCCACCTGATCCGCCAACTCCGGACGTACGTTATTTGTACTTGGATACCAGATATCCAAAGGCGAAGAAGCTGTTGTATTGGAAATCAAGTGAATATATTGCGCCATGCGGTTGTAGCTGGCTTTGATAGAGCTTAGTTCATTAAACTGGTATTTCACAGAGAATCTTGGCTCAAGATTACTATAGGTCGTAATTGGCTCCCATTTATCATATACTACTTCTGAACCTTCAATAGGTTGTCTACGTGTACCCGGCTCCTCTGCATCGGCATACTCCAAGGTGGTCGCCTCTCCCATATACGTAAAAGAAGATAATCTCAGTCCATACTGTAAAGAAAGCGCATCAGTGACTTTTTGCTCATTTCCTACAAATACCCCTGATTCCAATCCATACATCAGTGGCATTCCAAAAGGAGGAAGCTGCTGTCCTGCTACAATGGCTGCCGTTTCTCCGGGAGCAAACTCATACAAGGTTGCTCTAGCACCAATGGTCATCGTATTATTGGCATTCAGGTAGTAAGTCATTTCTGGCTTAACACTATAGGTCTGAATATTGGCTTTCCAATCAAAGGCATCTTCTTCCGGATTACCTACTTCCAGACGATAATCATAGTTACTATAATAAGCCGTGGTATTAATAAACATCTTCTCACTTGCCAAATGGTTCCAACGCAAGCTCAACGTACGGTTCCCCCAATTCGATCCAAATAAGTCTGCGGCTTCAAAGCGGTCTCTTCCCAAGTAAGCTGACAAGAATACTTTGTTCTTATCATTGATGTTCCAATTAACCTTGGATGTCAAATCATAGAAATTAAACACAGAATTGCTAAGATCATCACTCAAGAAAGGCTTCGCTAAAACATCAATATAAGAGCGTCGCCCTGCCACAATAAATGACAACTTATCTTTGATAATAGGTGCCTCTAGCGTCAAACGGCTAAAAATAGCTCCGACACCTCCTTGGGCTGAAAACTTCTGAGAGTTTCCTTCCTTCATACGCACATCTAACAAGGAAGACAAACGCCCACCATACTGTGCCGGAATACCTCCCTTGATCAGCTTGACATCCTTAATGGCATCAGGGTTAAATACAGAAAACAACCCAAATAAATGGGAAGAGTTAAATACAGGAGACTCATCCAGTAAAACCAGGTTCTGGTCTACGCCTCCACCTCTTACATTAAACCCGGAAGCTCCCTCTCCTACGGTACTAACACCAGGAAGAAGCTGTATACTTTTGACGACATCCACCTCTCCTAATAAAGCTGGCATCTTCGTAATCGTCTCAATTCCCAGTTTCTCTACACTCATTGCGACCTGAGAAACATTGACGTCTGCACGTTCTCCAGTAACAATCACCTCCTCCAACTGTTCTGTAGCTTCACTGATACGAATATCAAAACGTTGATTTTGCTCTGTCAGGTCTACCGATTTTTGGATAGTCTCATAACCGAGATATCTATATATCAGCGTATACTCACCTTCAGGCACCGTAATCGAGTAAAACCCATAAGGATTTGTTACTCCACCGGCATTGAGTTCTTTCACCAGAACAGTCACCCCTATCAATGCTTCTCCATTGGAAGCATCCATCACATACCCGCTCACCGTTCGGTTGGTTTGCGCATATATATTTTGGGACAAGCCCAAAATACCTACACACAGTAACAATAAGATTAATTTGACTTTCATTGGTTTTTGATATCTAATATTTGGTTGCTTTCATTATTGATCGTGTAATATGAATGGTCGTTACACAACATTTACTTTTTGAAATGAAGCAAATATTAATTAACAACGACCATGCAAATAAGTCAATTGTTGATACAATAAGCACAATAAATTATGACGAAGATGTAAAATATAAGGATGAACCTGTTTTTTTCTCACACAAGCCTTAACCATATGAAACCCGATAATGTTTTCCTTGATAGTTTGGTGGAATTTACAAATCTTGTACTTTCATCATTCTATCTTTAATTTTTTTGATAAAACAAACGAACTTATGGAATTCCTATTCACCACAGAAGGGATAATAAGCTTACTTACCTTGACTATTCTAGAGATTATTCTAGGGATAGATAATATCATTTTTATATCCATTGTCAGTGATAAGTTACCCAAACATCAACAAGACACTGCACGTAACGTAGGTATTATACTCGCCTTAGGTGTACGTATTATTTTACTTTTTGGCATTACCTGGCTAATCTCCTTGAAAGAGCCATTACTCACAATCGATTTCTTAAAGTATTTTCATATTGATCCTGAGTTTAGTGGTCGTGACCTTATTCTTCTTGTAGGAGGTATGTTCCTATTAGGTAAGAGTGTTTCTGAAATTCACCATAAAGTAGAGGGAGATGAAGAAGCAGAGCTTAAAGCCAAACAAAGTAATGTATTATGGAAAAGTATCATCCAAATTGTACTGATTGACATTGTCTTCTCTTTTGATTCTATTCTGACAGCCGTTGGCCTGGTGGAAGAAATCATGATTATGATTATTGCCGTAGTGCTATCACTTTCTGTCATGTTGGCTTTCTCCAAAAAGATTGCTGGATTTATTAATAATCACCCAACCATTCAACTATTGGCCCTGGCTTTCCTGGTGCTTATTGGCTTCTTATTGGTGATCGAATCCTTTGGAGAGGAAGTACCAAAAGGATATGTTTACTTTGCCATGGCGTTTGCTTTTGGAGTTGAAATGCTCAATATGAGAAGGGTAAAAAACATCAAAAAATCAAAGGCTACAGAAACCGTTTAATTAAGGTTGAGGCGGCTTGCGCCGCTAGTTGAGGGCTTCGCTGTTGAGTGGAGCTTCGCTCCGTTGAGTTGTACTTCTCACTTTGAGATTTTGCAGTACTACTCTTTCTCAACAGCCCGAAGGGCTACTCAACAGCAAAGCGCTCAACCAGCGGCACAAGCCGCCTCAACTGTTGGAAGCCAAAAAAAACCACCACCCAAAGGGTAGTGGTTTTTCATAACTGTGTGTACTAAAGCTATTTTACTTTTGGGTACCCCTTTGGGGTTACCTATATTTTTTATCTGACTAATGATTTCTAAACATGATAAGCTTAACGCTTAGAACAAATGTATATCCTACACTTTGATCCTGCAATAATCCTTTTTGCTTTTTCACACCTTCTACCTCAATTTCACTATTAATTACTAGCATTTGATAACTGCTTTCAGGGAAACAAGCCAGTCACAAGTTATATTATACTGTTTCAGGTTAATCCTTTTGCTGTCTGCGGAATAATATATCGGGTATCGGGCTACAGAAGGACGGGCAACCCTTGTGGTTGCCCCCAATACTGTCAATTTAAGAAAAGGTAGACACTAGTCTTAGCCTCCAGGCTAAGACTTAAACATAGTGGGAGCGTCCTCGCTCCCGTTTTTAAGGCCTTGAGCGAGGACGCTCAAGTTATGATTTTAGTCGTAGCGAGGACGCTACGACCAGTTCTTAGCTTAAATTGACTGCATTGGGGGTGCCCCTAGATGGATGAAATCTCCATCAACTGTTGCTCAAAATCCTCCGTACTACTTGGTACTTTAGCCCTTACTCTATTCCTATAGGCATAAATGGTATTCTTGGTCAACCCTAAAATATTAGCTACCCGATCCGTATCGTTAATCCCCAAACGCATCAGGGCAAAGACCCTTAGTTCAGGAGTTAACTTCTTCTCCCCTTCCACATTAAATGTTCCTGTATTTCCTGTTATTCTTTCCAAGTCCTGAATAAAGGTAGGATATAGATCCAGGAAGAGCTCATCAAAATTACGATAGAATAAATCTCTCTGCTTCTTGGGCTTGTATTGGGTGATCAGGGCTTCAATCTTACTATATTTCTTTTGTACCAACAGGCCTCCCACGGTTTGATGAAAATGATCTAGTTGCTCAAAAAATTGTGCTCCTATTTCAAAAAACTGTTTGACATACCCCTCCCTCAAAGCATTAGCCTTTCGTAATTGCTCATTAACCTGCTGCAGCTCTCCATGCTGCTGGTTTAATAAATCCTGACTTTCTCTAATTCTTTGATAGTTTTGTTCTAGCTCTTTATTTTTCTCTGTCATCTGAGATTGGGCAGTGCGTACTTTTTGATTTCTCTTTTTCAAACGAAAAGTCTGTAACAATAAAAGTACACTGAGAGAAAAAAGAACAAAGAAAGATACTTTCCAGAATAGTTGACGCTTTTCTTCCATATCCTTGATCTGAGCCTCAATCACTGGCCATAAGATATTGATCTGGGCAATTCGCTGTCGGGCACCATATATCCTGGCATTTTCCAATGCCCTTTGCATAAATCGATCTGCTAACTCCAGTTCTCCTATATCCATAAAGTATACCGCTAGCAGATGGTTGGCTGTTGTTTCGTACGTGCTGGATTTGATATCGTAGATCGCGCTTTGTAGCAGTTCAAGGATTTGCGCCTCTTTGGTCGCTTGCACCCACCCCTTGCTTGCATGCGTCATCGCAAGCTGATGAAAACTTGCTTTATTTTCTTCAATGACACGATCATAGATAGCAACAGCTTCTTGATTTTTTCCATGGCGGCTATATTCAACTGCTTTGACCAAAGAGGCTATAAAGCTTCCATCCTTGGCTAGCATAAGGACGGAATCGGCATAGATCCCACCTGTTTGCTGGTAATCCTTATAAAACTCTTTTAATTGGGTGTACTCAGCCAGATCGTAGTTCAGCCGATATTGCAAAAAGTAATAATCTACACGGAGTTCCTGATCCAGTAATTGATGAGAAGGTATTGCCTGCAACAATTCCTTTGCCTTAATGAATACTCCCAGTGAGAGTAGCACCTCAGCTTTTTTCAATGTGGCTTCATATATCCTTTGCTGGTTCTCCAATGCTTCTGCTGTTTTCATCAGCGCATTCGCTTGCCGCAAGGCTTCTTTACCTTTATAAGCCAATAATAAATCCAATAACTGCCGCTGTACTTCAAAACAGGAAGTATAACGTTGGGCTTCCCAGTACTTCTGTTCTTGTATTCGCAGTTGCTTTAGTTGATCTTCCCTCTGCTGATTATAGGCATTTCGATTGGCGTATTCTTTTTCCAGCTCTTGTAACTTTTGTTCTACCTTAGGAGAAAGTTGTGCTATTGCCTGTGGAGTAAACCACATTAAGGCTTGTATCAATAGTGCTAAAAAGTAGAGTGCTTTCATCTCGATGATCTGTGTATGTTGAATCCATTACATGATGTCCCCTATCTGGTCGTAGCCTCTAGGCTACGACCAAAACATAATACAAGCGTCCACGCTTGCATCAACCATTGAGCGAGGACGCTCAATTTATATTAAGGTCGTAGCGTGGACGCTACGACCAGTGTCTACGCCACGACTAAAAGTTGTCAACATAAAGATAACAAGAAGAAAGCCTCCCTAAAACTTATTGCGGCAGTATACGCAAATGATCGATCAATGCTGCATTGACCTCCAC
Source organism: Algivirga pacifica (assembly GCF_039543525.1). Lineage (NCBI taxonomy): Bacteria > Pseudomonadati > Bacteroidota > Cytophagia > Cytophagales > Flammeovirgaceae > Algivirga > Algivirga pacifica. The sequence continues at coordinate 57,926 of NZ_BAABJX010000039.1, read as the reverse complement.
GTTCATATTTTCGTTATGCGGCTCGAAAGATAAGTTAATCTGATTACGACCTTTCTTTAATGTGACCACAATCGCATTGGTATAGGCCCAACTCGACCACTCATCTACTCCTCTTTGTGCCATGACCACCGTACCTTCTGCTTCTCCATTAACTTTTAGGGTACGGATTGCACATTTGTTATCGGAGTTCCAGGTACCGTTTCCATTGGCATAACGGAAATCAATAAAGTATTTCCCTGCTTGTGGCACGTCTACATTCCATGACAACTGTTTATGTTGTTGTTTTGAAATTTCTACGGCTCCTTTACCGGTAAAGTTAACTAACGAGCGTCCCGTTGTCTTACCGATAGACTCTGCCTCCAGTATGATTGCCGCTTCAGGTTTATACAATTTTACCGGCTCAGACATCAATGACCAATATCCATTACTGTCTTTGACACGAATCGTATACTCCTCTAATACTGAAGGCAAGCTTACCGCTAACTCCGTCTCAGAGGTTTCCTTCAATAGCTCACCATTTCTATAAATACTGTATTGCTTTACGCCTTCTACAGCATTCCACTTTAGTTTCCCATCTTCCCATTTCAATACTGGAGCGGTGATATCGTGGGCATTTTCTACAAGAGTGATCGATTGGCCTTTAGAGATGTCCTCATTATCCATTACGATTTCAATGGTATGTCGTCCTGATTGGTCTCCTTTAAATAAAGGTGCTGTTTCCTTTCCATCAATTTTAAAAGACTTGATGTTCTTTCCATATCCCTTCACTTCAATATCCAGGATAGCATCACGGTACTTAAACCCTTTCAGTGTTTTATTTCCTTTATAGGCCTTCGGTATTGCTGGAGAGAATGTAACCTGATCAGGTTGGAAATCCATCCCGAAAAAGATCTTATATACCATTCCCAAATGTCCGGCAACACTCCATAGCTGATAGTCAGAGTTAAGTTCCGTTACAAAGTCTCCATTATCCGCTACCATATTTTCCTTGTTGGTCAGGAATAATGCTGAAGCTCTGTAGATACTACCTAGCCCATGCTCCAACGCTTTTCCATTCCCTACCTTAGCAGCCGCCAGGTTGTAAAATGACTGTACAAAAGGCCAAATCCCATTATTGTGATAAGGTTGTATCCCTGTGATTTGAGGATAAAAACATGGAACACCATATACCACCGTCGGTGTACTGCTTACCACTTCTTGCTGTCGCTCTGGGGATGCTACATCATACAAAACAGCCAACGCTTCACCCAATGCCTCAGAACGTTCAGATAGTAATGGATAATGTCCCCCATATTTATACATGGCATAATACCCTCTATCTTCCAACCACAATTCCTCATTAATAGCCTTCTTCAGGCCCTCAGCCAAGCTCAGATACTTTTCAGAAGGTTCACCCAGAATGCTTGCCATTTGTCCCAAAATATTCCAGGTAGCGTAATGTACCACATTGGTCCCTAATCCCTCAGACTGAGAAATCGCCACATTGTCCATCCATCTAGGATATTCCTGCTTTCTCCAGTCCAGGAAAGATGTTTCTCCCAAGACCAATCCATCTGAAGCAACAATACTTTTCAAGTCATCCTCTACTGTATTTTTAATGATCTCATATGCTTCTCTTAGCCATTCCTGATCGCCTGTCACCTTATACAACTCCCAGGCAGCCAACGCCCAAGTAGTACGGTCAGTAGAAACAGGCCATGCCCCTCCTGATCCAGTATCCTGTATGATACGGTTACGCTTCACCTTCTTTCTCAAAGAGGTCATACTGCGTTCCGGCTCTACGGCACCAAGTCCCAATACGATGGAATAACTCACATCACGGGTCCATACCCCTGCCCACTTTTTACCAGTACGGAAAGTGCCGTCTGCTTCTTTCAGCTTAATTACCTCATCCAGGGTAAGCTTATAGAGTGAGTTCAGCAACGGGTAGTCTGTTTGAAATTGAGGAAAATCCGCTATATCATTTTCCAAGGTCCATTGGGAAGCCACAGCCCCATCAGGATTTTCTGTATTCATTACCAATGTCACTTCAAAAACTCCATCCCCATCAGGGTCTTCCAAAGAAGTTCTCAGATTCTCAAAATCCCAGTACAAAGGCGCACTTCCTCCGGCAATATAAACCCCTTGAAAATCTTCCTTACCGATACGCTCCCCATGAAGATCCTCATAGTAGCCTTTCTCTTCAAAGCTTTCCAAAACAGGAGTCATATCAAGACGAAAAGTCACTTTGGTATTTTTTTCCAGATTCTCCTCCGCGCCTTCTTTGGAAGCTACTGTCTGATCTCCAAAGGTGATGACCGGTGTACGATACACCCCATTCTCAGGCTGAATCACCACACTATGGTTCTTTCCGTAAGGCAATTCATTGTCTTTGTGATTCAAGCTAAACTTGAATTCTATCTTTCTACTGTAATGCTCCATCGCAGGGCTTACATAGGTAGAGGACATAGAAGTGTCCGACAATACCTTAGCTTCGTGTTTTCCTTGCTTTACGCCATTTTCATAAATGGTATATGTATCATTCTTGTAAAGTGCTTTCTCATTGGAATCGGAATTACATCCGGTACCTAGAGTACAGATGGCTGTTGCTAGTGTTAGTATTGTTTTTTTGTTCATCATCGTTTTGTTAAAAGCGTGGTATCTGGGCCACAGATCCCTTGTCTGAGGTATAATTCCATCAGCTCAGCCTGATGTTAATCGTAGATAGGGTAGTGCAAACCCGCTGCAGGTCGTAGGCTGGAGCCTACGACCAGTTTCCAGCATAGGGCCCTTGCCTCAGGCAAGGGCCTACAAAATTTTCTACAGGAATAATTACAAGCATTACCCCTATTGAAAATTGTACATTAATCATTGAAAATTAACCGTCCGTGCCGATTAGGCGACCTTCTGATGGGCGACCACAAGGATCGTCCCCAATGCTGTCAATTTAAGCTAAGAACTGGTCGTAGCGTCCTCGCTACGACTAAAATCATAACTTGAGCGTCCTCGCTCAAGGCCTTAAAAACGGGAGCGAGGACGCTCCCACTATGTTTAAATCTTAGCCTGGAGGCTAAGACTAGTGTCTACCTTTTCTTAAATTGACAGCATTAGGGTCGCCCCTACGGTAGTTCTAATCGGATAGCGGCTCCTCCTCCGGCAGCCAGGTGCAGCTTCACGGTATCTCCTTTCTTTACTTCTCTGTTGAAGATTTGATAATCGTATGGTGCGTCTTTCCAGTTAGCTTCTTCTCCATCACCAAAATAAGTCATGCGGTAAGTCTTGCCTTCCTCCAGAAAGTCCAGAGTCACCTCAATATCCCTAGCATCCTCATTGGTGATGCTACCAATATACCAATTATCGGAATGACGGTCCTTTCTGGCTACCGTATAGTACTCTCCAATTTCTGCTCCCAATACTTTTGTTTTCGCCCAGTCTACAGGTACGTGGGTAATGAACTGGAACATTTCAGGAAACTCCTCATAATGTTTTGGCAAGTCACAAGCCATTTGTACCGGAGAATAAATTGTTACGTATAATGCTAACTGTTTGGCCAAGGTCGTACTTACTCTACTAGGGTATCCTTCTTCTCTATACGTTCCGTCAAAAGTCATTCGGAATGCTCCAGGTGTAAAATCAATCGGTCCTGACAGTCCTCTGGTAAAAGGAAGAATCACGGTATGTTCCGGAGGGTTAGAAGGATTAGCCCAGGCATTATACTCTTGTCCTCTCACGCCTTCTCTAGCCAGAAAGTGTGGATATGTTCTTCTCAATCCCGTAGCCTTGATAGGTTCGTGAGCCACAATCGCTACCTTATACTTGGCTCCCAGTTCCATTACGCGATGGTAATGGTTCACCATCCACTGTCCATGATGGTATTCTCCATTATCAATCTTTCCAACATACCCTGTCTTCACCGCAGGAATACCCAGTTTATTATAAAACTTAAAGGCTTCTTCCATCTGAGGTTCATACTGCTTGGAAACTTTCCCTCCAGTTTCATGATGACCGATCAACGTCATTCCTCTTTCCTGAGCATAACGCTGTACCTCCTCAATATCAAAATCATCATAGGCTTTAGTAAAATCCCAGTTGTCCCAACGCTCCCATCCAATATTCCAACCTTCTACCAATAACCCTTCAAATCCATTTTTGGAAGCAAAATCAATATACTCCTTGGCATAAGCCGTTGTCGCACCATGCTTTACGCCCTGTTTCCAGCTTTTAGTGTTCAAGTGCATATCCCACCAGATTCCCATATAGCGCATGGGTTTAATCCAGGAGGTATCCTCTATCTTAGATGGTTCATTCAGGTTCAGTACCATAGTAGACTCCACCAAGTCTCCTGCATTATCTCCTAGGATAATCGTTCTCCAAGGAGAAGTAAATGATGCTTCCTTCTTCACTTTTACACCATCTCTCCAAGGTACGAGGTCACAAGTCACTCCCTTCCCATTGTTCTTAAGGGTCATAGAGGCATAGTCCACCAAGGCTGCCTCATGAATACTCATATGAATACCGGAAGCCAACCTCATCGTCATAGGCGTATGTGCGATGTCTACTTTACTGAGCGGTGTTTTCTGATACAATAGCTCATAGGAATCATAGTCTGCATGAATCCACCAAGTACTAGGATCCTCAGGGATATTAAACTCGGTCACCTCATCCATCAAATCGAGTGCTCTACCATCCTTGTTGATCACCTCATAACGAAACGCCACTCCGTCATTGAAAACCCTAAAGGTAATCAACATAGTTTCTTTTTGGGCTGTTGTCACCTCCCATTGTGTCTCCTTATAATGGTCCAGCACGATTTGTTGCTCTCCCCACACCATTTGCCAACTTTGCTCTACCTCCCTTGAAGCAATCTTCTTGACTGCATTAAAAGCGTTCAAATCAAACTGCTTGAATTTCATACCCAAGGAAGAAGCGGTTATTACTTCCTGCCCTCTCCTTTTTACCTGATAAGAAAGATCGCCATTCTTAAATGTTATGATGGCAACATTACTTTTATCGGGAGAAGTCAAAGTCCAATCTTTGGTATACCCTATTACCACAAAGTTAGTCAGTAATAAGAGTAGTATACTTAGCTTTTTCATTTTCTGTTTATTTGATGTGATGTGTTGTTTATCGGTTATCGGTTATTGCTTATCGTTTAATAAGTAACAGTCATACTATAACCTATAAAGATATGATCATCTCTATAAAGCAAAGGTAATACAGGAAAGCTATCAATCAGTATCGCATCTATACGATCAACTTAAAAATATAGATTATATAAAAAGTTAAATTATTGATTATCAATTAAATAAATAAATGAAGAATCTACTCTAATATAGACTACTATCAAGCTTATCTGGATTTATTTGAGTTAGTATTCTTCATGATTTTCCTATAAATAGATCAGACACCCTTTCTTAGCATTCTGTTTACAATTTGATAATAATGAATACCCCTGTATTGATAAGGGAATACCGTAGGTTTGCGGAAGACTAACAAGACTTCCGAACTAAATGAAATACCTTCGCTCTATAAAAAGCAAACTTTATTTTTCATTCTTTATCTTCCTGCTTATCGCTGTATCCCTTGCTGTATTGAACTTATGGCTCAATGAACAGCGTAACGATATTGAGCAAACCATTCTGAAGTTACATCAACTACAGAATAGCATTCAAACGATACAACAAGTAGAAAAGGACTTTTTGACGGATGAAGTCATCAATGCGGACTTCTATACGGAAGAGAATAGTAATATTGAAAAAAGGCTTGATCATTCTGTAAAGGCTGTATTTCGCGATATTGCAGCCCTTAAAAACGATTACTACACACAATCCAACACCTACGAGAGTAATCTCTCTTTATTAGAGAATAATATCCTGCAATATGAAAGGCGCTTAAGTGTTTTATTCAAAACACATAAGGAAAAGGGCTTTGAAAATTATGGACTCATTGGAGAGATGCGTCGCTATATCCATACTATTGAGGAGGCCCAAACAGAAGGGAGTATGGTGACTATTCTACTTATCCGAAGACATGAAAAGGATTTTTTCCTTCGCAAGGAAGATAAATACATTGACCGTCTCCTTCAAGAAGTGAAAAACCTAGAGTTGTTGCTAAAAGCTTCCAATTTAAGTAAAACACAAGAGACCTCTTTACTTACCTACCTCCATAACTACAAACAAGTATTTAAGAGTGTCGTTGCCCTTAACCGAAAAATTGGGATCAACCGATCTATGGGGATTCGGGCAGAAATCATACAAGTCCGTAAAACCATTGATAAGCAAATGGTACAACTTTCTACCAAGATACAGTTACAAACGGACCAAGAGCGCAGTATTGTTATTTACAGCTTCTTATTATTTACCGCGATCTTACTTAGCATTGGCATCTATTGGATTTATCGTGTCACCATAGCCTTCGGAAAGCCAATTAAAGTCTTGTCCCAAAATATACAGGAAGCCATTCAGCATAACTTTGAAGGGGTCTACTTTCCCGTACAGGAAAGTGATGATGAACTGGGGCAATTGTCCCGTGACTTTCATACCATGCAGTGTCGTATACAAGAAAGCTTAGCGGATGTAAAGAATCATTCCAACAACATTACTCAACAAAACAATCTATTACTGGACAGTCTTCGATACGGCAATGCCATTCAGGCAGCTATGCTCCCCAAACGATCCAGCTTACTACGTCACTTCAAGGATTCTTTTGTCATCTATCGCCCACAGCAACTAGTTTCCGGTGACTTTTATTGGATGATCAAAAGAAAGCAACGACTTTTCGTGGCTGTGGTGGACTGTACGGGACACGGTGTGCCCGGAGCCTTTATGTCCATGATAGGCATGACACTACTGAATAAGATCATTAGCCAAAGAAAGATTTTTAACCCTGCCCAAGTACTGGAAGTACTGGACCATGAAGTAAAGGAGGCACTTCAGCAGCATGAAAAAGATTCGTTTGCGGACGGTATGGACATCGCATTATGTATGCTGGAGCAAAGGGAAGAAAATAGCACCAAATATGAACTCACTTTTGCAGGTGCAAAACGCCCTGTTTTGTTGAGAAAAAATAATCAAGTAGTAGAAATCAAAGGGAGTAATCGAGCAATTGGAGGGCATATCAAGCGTAAAACCCCTAAACCTTTTGTCAATCACCAACTGACCCTATCCAAGAAAGATCGTATATACCTCTTTACGGATGGGTATGCTGATCAAAACAATCACGAAAGAAAGAAAATTGGCAGGGTAGCCCTATATGAATTGATTCATAAAACGTGCTGGATGGATTTCAATACGCAAAAAGAACGATTGGAGCTTTTCCTGGAAAAACATCAGGGGGAAGAAAAGCAACGGGACGATATCACTATTCTAGGGGTTGAGCTAGAGTAAATGTAACCCCCTCCCCTATTTCTTACGTAAGAGAAAGCATTAGACTTTATTTACAAAATGTTGCTTTCTTATGAGATATAAACTCGATGAGATCCGAGAAGAACTGCATGAACTCAGGCAATTCTCGGATCAACAACACCAACATATACAACGTCAAATTGATGTATTAACCCAAAAACTAAGGGATATAGCATTAGACGACATTCAGGAAGAGGAAAGAGAAGAGGTCTTGGAAATGGCCTCACCTCCTGTACCACCTAAACACTCCACCCAGCCCTCCCCAGCCAAACCAACAGTAGCAGCTCCTGTACAGGAAACCAGCAGGACACAAGCAGTACAGCCCCCTACACCTCCTGTGGAAGAAGGTCCTTCTTTTTCTGAGTTCCTATTAAACTTTATCTTTAGCATTGGGCCGCTAGAGAGCTTCAAGGACTGGTTTCTGGATATCTTCCTTCACTATAAGAAGGAAAAGAAACTTCCTGTATTCTTTTTGACAATATTTGGCTTTACTGCCATGATCATCGGCATCGGCTTTTTGCTACAACATGCTGCTACACAATATTTCAATATTGGGATAGAATGGGTCACCTTAGTCTTAGGAGGTTCAACCACCTCTCTCCTCCTATGGTGGAGCAAGCGTTTACATAATAAAGATGTTCGTTATCAGGAATTTGCTTCAGCGATACAAGCTCTTGTGATCTCTATTAATTACTTGATTATTGCTTTTGTCATCAGCTACAGTTCTTCTTTATGGATTGGAGGGTCCTTGATTCTATTCAATACAGCCTTTTCCTTGTTTATTGCTTTCCGATTCGAAACCCGCATTGTCGCAACCCTTACCCTATTGGGAGGTGCTTTTGCTCCTATGATGCTCCCGACAAGTAATCAACCTATTGGATACCTCTATTATTTATTGATACTCATCTCAGCATCCATCTATGTAGGCCAGCGTATACAATGGAAGAATCTCACCTACCTTGCTTTTGCTCTCGGTGTTGTTCTGCTAGAAACCGTCATCAGTACCCTTTCAGATGAAACCTCTACCGTTCCTTACTTAATCTATATCCATATATTTGCCTACCTATTCCTATACATAGGATTATTTGATGGGAAAAAGCTACAGAAGCTCGATAAAGAGAACCTGGGACTTTTAGCCACGAATATAGGGTTATTCTTAACCAATATATATTTGTTAAGTCCTACGGAAGAACTAGCAGGGACCCTCTACGTTATCAATGCATTCCTTCCTATTAGTATATTACTTGTATTCAGAAAGAAACTATCCTCCCAATTCATCCCTGTCCTGACCGCATTATCCACCGGTCTATTAGCATTAGGGATTCAGTTCCTTTTGACTCCATCCCTGAAAGGGGTTGTATGGGGAGCGGAGGCCTTATTACTCGTCTACCTAGGATATGCTTATCAGCTAAAGAGTTTACGTAAACAAGGCGGAATACTCTATGTCATAGCTATAGCCACCCTATTGTATCGTAGTACTGAAATCCTTGCCTTATTCTCCTTGAATTACGAAGGAGTCCTTTTATCAACTTCCTTTATTCACTGGCTAGAAGTAGGTATACTAAGTACTATCCTAACAGGAATTGGTTTATACTTTCTCAAAAGTAGTAACGATAGCAGCACCGTAAAAATCATCCAACTACAAGAACTCTTACTTGCCGTATGGATAGGCATCACTTTTAGTATCGTTGCAATCTATCAGTTTCAGGCTTTTGCTTTTTGTAGCTTCGTACTTCCTATGCTAGGATTTATCTATTGGGGACAGAAAAGAAATAAAATTCTTATTGAGCAAATCGGGTGGCTCTTTGGAGGGATGATCCTTATTGGATTTTTAGTGGGGCTTCAAGAGTCAGGAGTATATGCCTTTCATCTGCAGCCTATTTATGGAAAAGCATCCATTCTTTTAAGTTGGACACTCATATGGTCTATTCGATACTACTATCAATATCTATTAAAGACCAAAGAACACTGGAGTAAGCACTTGCAAACTGTGTCGTACCTATTATTGCCACTCGCTGTTATTGGTTCCTTTAACCGACATCTGCCAGCATTGGTCAATACAGGAATATGGGTAGGTATGCTCGGTGCCTTTATTCTTTATGAAACCTTTAAAAAGGAAGCCTATAGAGTACAAACACTTCTATTGATGGGAGCAGGTTTGCTCACTCTCCTTATGCGTACAGAATCACTTTGGATCAATGCCTCAATGGGTGCGATCTCTTTGCTATCCATTTTCTTCTATGTTAAGGGGTCTCAAATACAAGGAAACAAGAAAGCAGCCCCTTGGTCTCTATTGCTCAACATCGCCTTATACTACCTGCCTATTGTAGTCGGTATAGTCTATTGGGAGTACAGTGACAATCTTTATCGCTCCCTATTGATCACCCTTGTTTCTTCCTTACTCCTAACGATGGGGCACAAACCTCTTACTGTCATAAAGCATACCCTGCCCTATTTCTATTGGCTTACATCCATTGTGTTTGGGGTCGTCGTTTTTGTCAAAGCAACCGCATGGACTTTTGACCTATCTTATCCGATTACACTTACCTCAACCATCGGCACCTTAGTTCTTTGCGGATTACACTTATTGTTTGTCTATCGCAATCCTGCTTGGTTTGAAGAAAAAGGTAAACAGATTGCCTTGTGGTGGTTTAACCTTAGTGTCGTGGGAAGTTATGCCTTGCTACTTAATCATATAGGCATTCAATTTACAGAACCTACCTTTACAGTACTTCTAGTGCTTCATGGTATTATTATCCTATTTCATACGACAAAGCCTGCTTATCATTTCCTCAATAAACTACAACTACTCCTATTGGGAGCAGGGGCACTAAAGCTATTCCTTATGGACTTGGCAGGGTTCAGTTTAGTAGAAAAAACCATTGCGTTTATTATTGTAGGTGCCCTTTGCCTAGGTGCTGCTTACGGATGGATGAAATTAAAAAGTAAACAAGACTTATAAGAATGACAAAGGCCCTTGCAAAATGCAAGGGCCTTATAAGCAAACATGATAGGATTCCCATAACCTATTTATTTTGTCTTTATATTCTCGGAAAAGCATGCATTGATATCGTCCAACATCTGCTTCAATTGGCTAGAAGAATACGTATTTCCCACTTTTTCATTTGTCGCCAAAGAAGACTTTACTTCCTTAATTTTGTTGATGACAGCTTCAGCTCTCTCTTCTTCTTCGCGAACCACGATAAGGCTCCTCAACTCTTCCGTTATTCGATTAAATTCAAAAACAGCACGATCCTTAGTCGTACTTTTATTCTCAATCAATGTCATGGATTTAATTAGATTTTGTTCGTGTACAACAGTCAAAATAAAGTACTACAGTATTTGCAGCTTACTGCTGCCCAAGTCGTAAAATGGTGTAACATACTCTTTGTTAATAGTTACAGTTCTTCAAAAGGGTTTTCATTATAACTATTTGTATTAATGGTATTGCAAATAAAATTAATACAATTAAAAAATAGAACAACATAGAGAGGACAAAGAGTAGACATCAATAAAATTACAATTCAAAAAGCCTCAGAGCGATATTCTATTCGCTTCTGAGGCTTTCTTCACCAAATCATTTCCGTATAGGTTTTTATGTTGTTAGAAGTAGGATTACTTTTTCTCTCTTCTCTCTTTCACACGATGCTCACTGTGTCTGGCTTTAATGCCAATGAATCCATACTCATCGAAGTCCTCTGTCAAGTCAAGCTCAAGTACCTCATCACCTTTTGTTACTTCAACGATATAGTCGCAAGCACCCTCTCCATAATTGATGGTAACTGTCTCATCTCCTCTTGTCAGTACTTCTACACCACTTACAGGAATGAATACTTTTTCTTCACATGCTCTACTATAAACCAACTCCTCTGTAATCTCTACAGAAAATGACTCTCCTAATGTATTTTCGTAAGACTTGCTACCTGTTTGTGTCCACTGCTCCTCTGTTTTCTTTGAAGCAATTGATGCAACGATCGTTTCTGAATATGCCTCAATAGAGTCTGCTACAAATCCTGCAGGGTAAGCAATCGTCATGTTTCTTGAATGGCTTCCCTCATAGGTCATCGGAGGTCTATGTCCCCATGACCACTCCCCATCAAATGAGAATGTCTTGGCTCTGCTTACTGTACCATCTACTACTACACCTGCCGGAGAAGTCACTTGCTCAAACGTTGAGGAATGTGACATGCTTCCAAGCTCTGCAGTAATCACGTCTGTCAACATTCCACTCACTCCTTCACAGCTCTCAGAAGAATCGAAATCATACGTAATTGTTAAAGTGTTAGCGTCCTGATCTATTTCTGTAGAGACCACTGCACAATATCCAATGCGATGATCAAAACGAGGTCTTCTTCCCTCTCTTTCCTGATGGTCCATCACCACCCTGGCATTCGACAAACTTCCTTCTCTTTCATCTGCGTCTTCTGAAGAAGAGTTGATATACTCATTCACTGCCAGGTAATCTACCACCATGGTTTCAATATTGGCGTTCTCCTGAGGGTCCATATCATTTTGACAAGCTGTAAAAGCCAATACTGCTGCTGGGAAAATCAAGTTTCTCAATTTCATCATCGTTCGTATAGTTTTTATAAGTTTAAAATTCCATTCTTGAACACATGCTTTAATGCATGTTCAATTCAGGAAAGGCAGGCTACTGAAATTTGTACTGAAAAAATGATGAAAAATTTAAAAATAAATATCAACCAACTGATTATCAGTTGTTAAAAAATAAGATCGTGCTATCAAGTACCCTCACCCTACAGACCGTGCGTGACGCAAGGGCCTACATTACCCCTAAAAATAAAAATCACTGTTCATTGTTCACTGCTCATTCTTCATTCTTCATTCTTCATTCTTCATTAATAGAGTCCCAGCATATGGTTAATCACTTCATTTCTTAAATGCCCCTCTTCGTCCAGGTATACTTTCTCTTCTATCTCTTTTTTACTCCTTCCTTGTCGCTCCATCTCTTGCTTTTTTCGTTCCAGATTTTCCTCATACCCTAATCCGGCATCCTTCACACGATTACGGTAATAATGAAAATGATCTGACTCAAATATATCCTTAAGCTGCTGATCTCTTTTCTTTCGCCATTTCTCCAGCTCTTTCATAGCTTTTTTATAAGGCAGGTCACTTTTCTTTATTTCTAGCGCCTTCTCCAAGGTAGCATCCCCCAATTGCTTTACGTCAGCCTCTTCCGCTGGCGTCAGGTCGAAATGATTCTTAAACCAGTTCATTTGCATCTGTAACTTAGTCTGCACACTCGCCTTTAATAACTCCAATTCTGAAGCATCATGTTTCACTACCTCTTGTCCCATTGTCATATTGGATAGAAATAGACTCATGTAAAGCACAATAATTCCTGAAAACACCTTTTTCATAGTATCATATATTTTGAGAGTATTAAACAGATAGCAGACATTAGACTTTATCACGGTTAATTTTAGTATGAGCAAAAAACTCTAAGTTTTTAAAATAGGTCAGTGGTATACTATAGCTTTTATAATTTTCAATGATCAATGATTAATTTTCAATAATTAATACACGCTAGAACTAGTTCTGTAGCCTTTTTGGGTAATTCATTTTAATTGAAAATTGATCATTGAAAATTACCCCACTATAGAAGCAGTTCAGCAGGCTTTTTTATTCATAGACCATTAACCGTAAAACTCTATTGAACAAAATCTAAACAACGGGCGACCACAAGGGTCGCCCCCAATGCTGTCAATTTAAGCTAAGAACTGGTCGTAGCGTCCTCGCTACGACTAAAATCATAACTTGAGCGTCCTCGCTCAAGGCCTTAAAAACGGGAGCGAGGACGCTCCCACTATGTTTAAGTCTTAGCCTGGAGGCTAAGACTAGTGTCTACCTTTTCTTAAATTGACAGCATTGGGGTCGCCCCTAGTGGGGAAGCTCAACACTATCATTCCCAATCAGTATAGGTGTATTGAAACGTTCCTCATCGCTGTTTTCCAGTTTCAATACCCCTCTTGGGCAAACGGCAGAACATACCCCACAACCCACGCAAGAGGCTCTTACGATATTCTGTCCCCTTTGTGCATACCAACGCACATCAATACCCATCTCACAATATGTAGAACAATTTCCACAAGAAATACATTGCCCTCCGTTTGTAGTAATGCGAAATCTGGACTTAAATCGCTGTACTATTCCCAGATAAGCCGCTAGCGGGCATCCAAAACGACACCACACCCTATTGCCCATCATAGGATAAAAGCCTGTTCCAACCACACCAGCGAAGATAGAGCCGATTAAGAAGCCATATACCCCCCTTAAGGAATAGGTATTGATTCCGAGAAAAGAAGAAGAGCTTGTGAAGTAAGTGTACAAAACACCAATGGTCATGATAATAGCAAACACCAGTACCCCATGTACTGTAAATCGTTCGATCTTCCATGCCTTAAGAGATTTATCTGATAAATGTCTGTAGGGGTCACCTAAAGTTTCAGCCAAGCCGCCACATCCACAAACCCAAGAGCAATACCATCTTTTTCCAAAAAAATAAACCATCAGTGGCACTCCCACTAAAACCAATATAATACCCCATACCAACATGAATATTCCCAATGTGCCGTTCGACAGCATTTGATCTATTCTGTAATCGAAAAAGAAGGTATAATCCAATGGCCATATGTTCTTGAAGTCAAAATAAGGCTTATTGAGCAGCTGAAGAATCTCAGGAATCAAGAAGGCAAAACTCACCTGAAAGAACATTACTGACAGTGTACGCACTTTATGGTATTTACTATCCCTCCACTTGATCAACATACGAATCCCCATCACGACCACACAAAGGGTATATAACCAACCATATAAGAAAAAAGGGCCTGCTTCACTTCCTTTGAGTGCTATACTTAAAGGATCAACCATACGTACCCAAGGAACCATATGTTCTGGATAGAAGTACAAAACGATATAAAAGAGTATAAGAAAAGCGCCAAAAATAATCCCCAACACTCCTCTATAGGTCATGGACTGTCGGAAAGTATGATGTTGATTGATTCCTTCTGCCGTAAAAAGCAAAGGCAACATGTACAATAATCCTCCCAAAACCGCTCCCCCATAAATCAACAAAAACCATAGTATAGCATGATCAGCAATCACCCCTTTATAAGCTTCTTTGGCCAGCGCATACTTCCAGGCATCTATCTGGTGTTGATCAAAACCCTTTTCCCTGATCATTGCTTCTGCAATATTTTCCTGATTCAGTAGCAGGTCTTCCCGAAGCGCTTCCGGGGTCTCATAGGTTCGTCCATCCATCCATTGGGCATAGGTCATCCACTGGGACCGTTTTTCTTCTTTGTCTAAACGTCCAAATGCCTCTTGAATAGAGAATTGCTTATTTAACTGCTCCCCAATAATGGTCTCCAATGTATTAGACGAAAGCGCATACGTATCTTGTATTGTTTCATTCGCCTTCTCAAACGCATCATCCAAGGCTGCTGTAAAAGAGATACTGTTTGTGTAAGTTTGGTCTATTACTTGGGCAGCATGGGATAGGAATAACGTCTTATGCTCTTGCTGCCCCTCCATTCTTAAGCCTACACCTGTTTCTGTCAATTGATAATCCCCAAAAAATACCGTACTCACAAAGAGTAAGAAGAAAACGGTGAATACTCCCAACCCTATCTTTGAAATCACTTTCTGCATGAATCTGTTTTTATTCTTTATTAGAGTTTATCACGATTAATTGTTTATAAGCAGGGAAAAGTAGTGAACTGGTTCAAGAGTTCAAATTCCGAACGAGGTACGAGTACGGAATTGCTCTTGGACCAAGCGATTTACTACCTCAGTCAAGTCTAATGCGTACTGCGCTAGTCCAAGAGCGTATTAATAGTCGTCCCTCCTATCAATACTGAACTCTTGAACTAGGAGCATATTTTCTACCCATACGAAACTAACCGTGATAAAGTCTATTGATTATTGATATTTCATTATGTCGAATAAACCTGCGACTAAAGCTGCACGCCTATCATCAGCACATCATCTAGCTGTTTTTCTTCTGCTCTCCATTCCTCAAACAATGCTTCCAGATGCTGACTGTATAATTGTATAGGCGTTTCTGACATTAACTCCAAAGAACTTTTGACTCTCTTGGTCATAAACCTTCTACCTTTATTACCCCCTATCTGATCTTGAAACCCATCAGAAGTCAAATGAAAAGAATCTCCTTTTTGAGCTTCCCCTTCAAATAAAAGATACTCCAACGGCTTTTTCTGATACTGCATTCCTCCTACAGGACGTCTGCTTCCTTTTATGGTTTCTATCTTTCCTTCTCTCATCCAGTACAATGGTCTATTGGCTCCTGCATACTGGAATGTACCATCCGTAAGATTCAACTTGAGCATAGCGATGTCCATTCCATCATTGGACATACTGCACTCCCTATCCTGTCCCAACGCATTGATAACACTATGATGCAAAGCCAATAATATGAGATCGGGCTGATGAATCTGATGACTCATCACAATATCATTCAACATAAAATGTCCCATAATAGACAATAACGCTCCAGGCACACCATGTCCTGTGCAATCTACTGCTGCCAATAAAATCTCATTTGTACCTGGAATAGGATAATACCAAGGAAAATCACCACTAACCTTATCTTTGCTTTTATACAATAAATAGGTTTTGGGAAGTTGTTGTTGTAACGTGACCTCATCAGGCATCAAGGAGCGCTGCAAACGCTCCGCATAGGTAATACTATTCAAGATATTGCGATGCTGCTTTTCTGTAAGTTGTACATAAGAGATCAGTTGCTGTTTATTTTCCTCTTCTTTGGAAATTACTTTAGTCAGAAAATAATACAGTAAAGCCCAAGTCAATAAGGCGATAGAAATACTAATCGCTACTTGACGGTATAAGTGCATTCTTGCTTCTGCCAAAAATGACTCGAAACGTTGATCTACCTGTATCACAGCGACCACCTCCCTGTCACTATTCTTGATAGGCGCAAAGGCAGACAACCAAACACCATTTTCTGTTCTATACTCCCCTAACACTCCCCCTTGATCAAACTGGCTTCTCAACTCCATAGGATATTGCACATATCGATGTCGAAAGGCTGGATCTTCTGAAGAGGTAACGATAAACTCAAAATGCTCTTCCTTTTTTACTAAAGTATATACTGCAGATTGCAAATGATGTGTTCGCACCACTTCTTTCAATTGCTGGTGCATATGGTAATAGCTACTATCTTCAATGGATGTTGTGATCCCATCTTTCTCAGGATAACGTTGTACTAGGTTTTCATGCCTGTCTCCATCAATATTGGAAGCCGTGGTGTAGGCAATCGCCGACAAGTTCAATAATACCTCCTTTTCGGTTCGTTCAACTTTCTCCTGATAATTTCTATAGGTAAAAAAGCTTACCAACATCATTAGGCCCGTAAACACCACCATCTGTATACGGACGCCCAGCATTTTCGCTGATAATATTTTGGTCATAATTTGTTTGCAGCAAGAATATGAAACATATCTCCAATTAAAGCTTCCAAGAAGCCTAACTCCTAAAATCCATAAAAGTTAACAACTTTAAATAATAGTTGTGGGAATTGAAGAAAATCCTAGTATATTTTCCCAACATATGGCAAAAATCAAACAAAAACTTACTTTAATCATATTAAATCGGTAATTTGCATTTTTCGATTATATCAAATCACTATACAAAATCGTCATTTTACCAATTAGAGAAGCAGACTACTTTTCAGTAAAATAACACGTTATGCAACTTTTAGAGTATCTAGGTACTAACAATCAACATCTTTTACTTAATGCTTTTAGCATGGAAACACTCAACGAAATATTAGGCACCATTGATGGCTATATTGGAGGCTCAAACTGGTTTGTCTTTGCCTTATTGGGCACAGGTTTATTTTTTACGTTATTCCTTAAATTTCCACAACTACGCTATTTCAAACACGCTTTAAAG
The DNA here is from genome assembly GCF_039543525.1 of Algivirga pacifica. Lineage (NCBI taxonomy): Bacteria > Pseudomonadati > Bacteroidota > Cytophagia > Cytophagales > Flammeovirgaceae > Algivirga > Algivirga pacifica. The sequence goes on along the minus strand of NZ_BAABJX010000039.1, from coordinate 40,590 downwards.
ATCGTTAGTGGTAAATATGATAAGGCTGATGATGAGGGAGATACTTCTCACTTTCAGGCTTTGGCTACTGCCCTTTCTGGTACGGTAGGGACAGGGAATATCGCCGGAGTGGCCTATGCTATTTACCTAGGCGGACCGGCCGCACTATTTTGGATGATCTTTACAGCTTTTCTTGGTATGACCACCAAGTTTGTAGAGGTTACCCTATCTCACAAGTACAGAGAGAAGACTGATGATGGCACTATGGCCGGTGGGCCAATGTACTATATGAAAAATGCGGAGTTCAAGATCTTTGGTAAAAACAAAGCAATGGGCAAGAAAATCATGGCTGGCATGGCTGCAGTATTTGCATTCGCAACCGTACTTTCCTCATTTGGTACAGGTAGTTTGCCACAAATCAAAAGTATTGCAGATTCTGTACACGCTACTTTTGGTATTGAGCACATGCACACGGGAGCCGTATTGGCGGTATTGCTTGGTTTTGTGATCATCGGAGGTATTCAAAGAATTGCAAAAATTACAGAAAAATTAGTCCCAGGTATGGCCTTGATTTACCTGATTGGTGCACTTTCTGTAATCTTCTATAATATTGACAACGTTATTCCTTCCCTTGTCGACGTCTTTGCTCATGTATTTACAGGTACTGCTGCAGTAGGTGGATTTTTGGGTGCTGGATTTGCATACGCCTTTAACAGAGGGGTAAACAGAGGATTATTCTCCAACGAAGCTGGACAAGGTTCTGCGCCTATCGCCCACGCTTCTGCGAAAGCGCACGAGCCTGTATCAGAAGGTATGGTGGCGATCTTGGAGCCATTTATTGATACCATCGTAATCTGTACGATCACAGGACTTACCATTCTGTCTTCAGGAGTATGGAATGAAAAGTTTGAAAATACTTTTCAGTTCTCAGAGGTAAGTATCATGGCACAACAGTACGAAGATTCTCAAGAGGATCGTTTGAAGCTAGGTGACCACCTTTCTGAAAAGCATGAAGAACCTATGTTCTCTGGCCTTCTAAACGTACAAGACGGAAATATCACCAATACCCTGACGATCCTACATGCTCGTTCGATTGCAGAAGACATTACTGTATATCTGGAGCAGGAAGATGGTTCACAAGTTCCTTACACAGGTAAAGTAATTGTGGAAGACGGTACATTAAAACCGGGAGAACAAGCGATCGTAATGCAAGGTAAGTCGCTTCTTCACAGTTCTCCACTAACAGCGGAAGCGTTCAAGAGAAGTTTCTTTGGGGATTACGGACAGTATATCATTTCTATTGGTCTACTATTGTTTGCTTTCTCAACAGCAATTTCTTGGTCATACTATGGCGACCGTGCCATCACCTATCTATTTGGTGCTAAAGGTATCTTGCCTTTCCGTATTGTATATGTAGTCGCATTCTTCTTTGCTTCTTTTGCAGATACAACAGTTATTTGGACACTTTCCGGAATCACGATTGCACTGATGACCATTCCAAACCTTATCGGTATCCTTCTTCTTCACAAGGAGATGAAAGAAACGGTAGACAACTACTGGAGTGACTTTGAGCAAGAGTGGCCAGAAGAAAAAAAAAGAAAGCTCTCTAAAGAAAAAGCATAAAATATAAGCCTCCCTATTGGGAGGTTTTTTTATACCCTTTACGCAAAATAAAGCGACGTTTATCACCACAACTTTAGAAGTAGATCTTTATATTTAGAAATATTGAATAAGTATACCTATTTCAACAACCTGTTTCTCAAAGGATTGTATAAATTATTAAAATTTTCATAGTTCAAATGATGATCTTTCTATACAAATGCCTTAGTTTTGCATCCCGATAAGAAAGACAGAACAGCTAAAATATAAGAAATGCCTAGAAAATCGCACATCAACTCTGTACTGATTATCGGGAGTGGTCCAATCGTAATCGGCCAAGCCTGTGAATTTGACTATTCAGGTTCTCAAGCAGCCCGATCTCTAAGAGAAGAAGGAATTGAAGTTACACTAATCAATTCCAATCCTGCCACTATTATGACGGACTCCGTCACTGCCGATAATATCTATCTCAAGCCTCTCGAGCCACAATCCATCATTGAAATTCTGGAAAAGCATCAGATCGATGCCGTACTTCCTACTATGGGAGGTCAGACTGCGCTTAACCTCGCTATCGAGTGTCAGGAAGCAGGTATCTGGGAAGATTATGGCGTGGAAATCATCGGTGTAGATATTGATGCCATCCAAGTTACTGAGGACCGTGAGAAGTTCCGTCACAAAATGATTGAGCTGGGAGTAGGCGTTTGTAAAGGACGTACTGCAAAATCTTTCCTTGAAGGAAAAGAGATCGCTCAGGAAATCGGTTTCCCATTGGTAATTCGTCCTTCCTTTACCCTTGGAGGTACTGGTGGAGGTTTCGTAAACTCTGAAGAAGAGTTTGACGCAGCCTTGAACAGAGGTCTTCATATGTCTCCAGTACACGAAGTATTGGTAGAGCAAAGTATCCTAGGATGGAAAGAGTACGAGCTAGAGCTTCTTAGAGATGATGCCGGAAACGTGATCATCATCTGTTCTATTGAGAACTTTGACCCTATGGGCGTTCACACCGGAGATTCTATCACGGTTGCACCAGCCCAAACACTTCCAGACACGGTATACCAACGCATGCGTAGTATGGCTATCATGATGATGAACGGTATCGGTCAGTTTGCAGGTGGATGTAACGTACAGTTCTCTGTAAACCCAGAAAACGACGACATCATTGGTATCGAGATCAACCCTCGTGTATCTCGTTCATCAGCCTTGGCTTCTAAGGCAACAGGATATCCAATTGCAAAAATCGCTGCAAAATTGGCAATCGGTTACAACTTGGATGAGCTTAACAATGCGATCACAGGTACCACTTCTGCATACTTCGAGCCTGCCTTGGACTATGTAATCGTAAAAATCCCTCGTTGGAACTTCGATAAGTTTAAAGGATCTGATACTAAACTAGGCCTACAGATGAAAGCGGTAGGTGAGGTTATGGGTATTGGACGTACTTTCCAGGAAGCCCTACAAAAAGCATGTCAGTCTCTTGAGATTGGAAGAAATGGTCTAGGTGCTGACGGTAAAGAAGTGAAGGACAGAGAGCAATTGCTTTATAGCCTTGCCAATCCAAGCTGGGATCGTCTATTCCACATCTACGATGCCTTGAAACTGGGTATCGCTATGAGAACCGTTCGTGAGATCACTAAGATCGACAAATGGTTCCTAAGAGAAGTACTTGACATTCTTTTGACTGAAAAAGAAATCGAGAAATATAAACTGGATACCCTTCCGAAGGAGCTTATGATAGAAGCGAAACAGAAAGGGTTTGCAGATAGACAAATTGCACACATTGTTGGCGCAAAGGAGAGTGAAGTATTCGACCTTCGCCACAAGATGGGTGTAAAACGTACATGGAAGCTGGTAGATACTTGTGCGGCTGAATTCGAAGCACAGACACCATACTACTACTCTTGTTTTGATGAGGAAAACGAATCAGAAGCTTCTGACAAGAAGAAAATCATCGTACTAGGTGCTGGTCCTAACCGTATCGGACAAGGTATTGAGTTTGACTACTGCTGTGTACACGGTGTATTGGCTTCTAAAGAAGAAGGTTACGAGACAATCATGATCAACTGTAACCCTGAGACGGTTTCTACTGACTTTGATATCTCTGACAAGCTATACTTTGAGCCTGTATTCTGGGAGCACATCTACGATATCATCCTTCATGAGAAACCAGAAGGGGTAATTGTTCAGCTAGGTGGACAAACAGCCTTGAAGCTTGCCGAAAAATTGGAACGTTACGGCATTCCAATCATGGGTACAAGCTACAAAGCACTTGACCTTGCAGAAGACAGAGGTAGCTTCTCTACCCTACTAAAAGAAAATAACATCCCTTACCCTGAATTTGCTACTGTAGAGACAGCAGACCAGGCATTGGAGATCTGCCAAGACCTTGGTTTCCCATTGTTGGTAAGACCTTCTTATGTATTGGGTGGACAGCAGATGAAGATCGTTATCAACGAAAAAGAGTTGGAAGATCACATCGTAGATACACTGAAAGCGATCCCTGGAAACAAGGTTCTTTTGGACCACTACCTGGATGGCGCCATCGAAGCGGAAGCAGATGCAATCTGTGACGGTGAGAACGTACACATCGTTGGTGTAATGCAGCACATCGAGCCTGCTGGTATCCACTCAGGAGACTCTTATGCAGTACTTCCTCCATACAACTTAGGAGACTTGGTATTGGAGCAAATCGAAGATTATACAAAAAAGATCGCCGTTGCTTTGAAAACGAAAGGTCTGATCAACATTCAGTTCGCTATCAAAGACGATAAGGTATATATCATCGAGGCTAACCCTAGAGCTTCCAGAACGGTTCCATTCATCTGTAAAGCATACCAGGAGCCATATGTAAACTATGCGACGAAGGTGATGATCGGTTCGAAGAAAGTTACTGACTTTGACTTCAAACCGGTGAAGAAAGGATATGCCATCAAGATTCCGGTATTCTCTTTCGAGAAATTCCCTAACGTAAACAAAGAGTTGGGTCCAGAAATGAAATCAACTGGTGAGGCAATCTACTTCATCGACGATTTGAAAGATCCATTCTTCCGTAAGGTTTACAAGGATAGAAACTTATACTTGAGCCGTTAATCTGGTACAGGTTATAAATAATAAAAGCAGCATCCCGATTCTTTTGGGATGCTGCTTTTTTGTTGAGGCGGCTTACGCCGCTGGTTGAGAAAAGCTTCGCTTTGTTGAGTTTCACCTTCGGTGAGTTGAGACTTAACCTTGGAAGGTGGAGTTTATGCTACCTTTGGAAAGATTTCTCAACTCACCGAAGGTGAAACTCAACAGCGCACAGCGCTACTCAACTAGCGGCGTAAGCCGCCTCAACATAAACTTGCTAGTCTGTTAATCGAGTGGCTAGCGCTTTGCCACTCTCAATACAATCAATAACTGACACTCCTTCCTTCCAGTTGGCATTGAAGTAAAGATGGTCCTCATTGATATCCTTTAAAGCTTCCTGTACTTCCAACAACCTTTGGTCTCGTTGAGGAATCGCCTGCTCCCAACGCGTCATTCGCTGTAATACAGGTGCGCCACTAATATGATAGATTTCATTCAGCTCCTGAGTTGTACGTTCCATGATCTCATCATCAGACAACTCCGTACTTGGAATATTCTGCATTCCTCCAACAAAAGTGGTCAACAATACCTCATCACCTGGGGCACGATCAGGGAAAATACAACTTGACCAGATACTCCCAGAAGTAAATAATCCTTCTTTTTGGGGATGCAATCCTCCAAACCCATCCAACTCATAGCCTACATCCTTTTTCTTAAAAACAGAATGTACACAACACATGGGAGCGTAATTAATATGTCTCAAAGTGAAGGCCAAATGTGGATAGAGATCTTCCAATAAATTAGCCACCACACTAGCCGGAACACTGAACACTATTTTATCAAATCGCTCTGTTCCTTGAGCGGTAACCACATCATATTGCTCCCCTACCTTCTTAACCGACTTTACAGGGGTATTCAAGGCAACATCATCCAGCAATGATACCAATTGATCCGATAAGGTCTGCATTCCTTCCTTAAAACTATAAGTAGCTTTACGCTGAATACTTCCTTTATTCTTCATCATCCCCTTAATGATCGACCCATGTTCCCGTTCAGCATTAGCCATACTAGGAAAAGTAAGATCTATAAGTAATTGCTCTGGATCACCCGAATAAATCCCACTAATGAATGGATTGACCGCATAGTCTACAATCTCCTGATTAAATCTTCTTCTAAAGAAGTCTGCTACACTTTCCTTCCCTTTCTTGGGGGCTTTACTTTTCCTAAATGCCTCTGTCAATACCGCTAGCTTGGTTCCCCAACTAAAGAAATCACCAAACAACAGTGACGGCGGAGAGGATGGTAGCTTTTGATATCCTCCTTTTTTAAAGACAAAACGATTTTTGTTCACTTCCGCCGCCCTTAATAACTCTTCTTTTAACCCTATTTCTTCCATAAAGGCTAAATGCTCCTCATGAAGCAATAAGGAGTTAGGTCCTTCCTCAAACAGGTAAGCTCCTTCCTTAAGAGTGCTAATTTTCCCTCCTACCTTAGAGGAAGCCTCAAACAGTTTGCATTGAATTCCTTTTTTCTTTAAATGGTAAGCAGCTGATAAGCCTGATATCCCTCCGCCAATAATTGCGATCATAATGTATTGTTATTTATCTTGTGTTTCGGTGCAAGTTCTAGGTATATCTTTTAAAAAAAAGTGACTTTCATTTATAAATAATAATCTGAGAGGTCAGTATTAGGTTGAAGGATAAAGGATAAAGGATAAAATTAAACTCTTTTATATCTTTTACCTATTACCTATTACCTTTTACCTTTTACCTTTTACCTATTACTTTTCATTCTTCAACATCAACTATAAATTCCACTGCATAGACACCCCCACATAAGGTTGAATAGCATTTATATTTCGATCTGGAATCTCCTCATATAACTCCTCTCCATTTTCCCCTAAGGCAATATTTCCTTCCTCATCATATACAGGCCTAATACTCCCCAATGCAAAAGAGTAACGATTATTGGTGGCTAATGACACTCCTAATCGCACCTTAGGAAGGTCATAATATAACGTATATCCCAAGCGAGCCTGATCAATTTTACGATAGGTTGCATACTGATCCTTATGATGGATAAACAGCTCTGCTTTCAGTTCATGCATCATAGGCTTATCTCTCCATAGAAAAGACTTCTGTGCTGCCATACTACCTATAAATCGACCATAGGATTGTGTTGGTCTTTCTTTCCAATACACCCACTCATAATGAGCTTCTTTCAATAATGTTAAGGAAGCAATCTTTCCCTCATGAACAATAAATACTCCATTATGCCAAGTAGTATTCATCACCCGTTGCCTCCAACGACTTTTCCCTCCTATACGCCAACGCTTCGTTAAACTTCTCTGATAAGCCGCCTGTAGGTGAAATAAGCTTGCAGGAAAGGCACTGAAATGGCTATAAGGAGTAAAACTCCTTGTGGATAACTCTACTACTACCTGCTGCGTTGAATCGATCACCTTCTCTCCTCCAACAGTCATCCATAAAGCAGGGCTACTCCATTGACGCTCTGTAGGATAAGACTGCCCCCACCCTTTGGCTCCACTAATGAAAAAAGCACCTACAATTAATCCATACTTGATTATAGTTCTAACAACTCCCATCCTCCAGAATAATATTATCGTCATTCATTTCTTTATAAGAACACCTTATATCTTACAATTCACAAAATAGCGCTTTTTCAACTTATCCCACGTTCAATTTATCTAAAACAGACCGTAAGATTGACTTTCTATCTATTTTCAGCTTCAAATCACACGCTCTCTTACCTTCTTCTAAATATTAACTCTTGTATAGTAAGAATTAGTATCCTTATATTAATCCTTATCAAACCCCTATTCACTACAACCCTATTAAATATCTATGGAAAAACTATTTCGCCTGATCTACACCAGTGCTCGTACCCCTCAATGTGATCAACTGGAAATCGAGAAAATCCTGAATACCTGTCAAAGCAACAATGCCAAGAAAAACATCACTGGACTACTAATCCACACCAATAAACGTTTCTTTCAATGTCTGGAAGGAAACAAAGAAGATGTCATGGAATTGTATGAGCATATTAAAAAAGACAAAAGACACGGAGGGGCTATGATGAGACACTCCGGCCCCATTAAAGAGAGAGCTTTTACTGAATGGAGTATGGCCTATAAGGACTTGGACCACGTAGATTTATTATCGGAATCGGAATACTCGAATCTACATAAGGATATAGAAGACTTAATGCTAGGCAGGGGGCCTCTAAACTCCGATGAAGGAATGAGTATTTTGCGTCGTTTTTTACTAGTCAATATATAAGAAAAAACATGAGTGACTCATGTTGTTGAGGCGGCTTACGCCGCTGGTTGAGTAGCACTGCGTGCTGTTGAGAGGAGCTTCGCTCCGTTGAGATTTAGCTACATTATAAACAAAGGCTCAACTCACCGAAGGTGAAACTCAACAGCACGCAGTGCTACTCAACCAGCGGCGTAAGCCGCCTCAACTGTCGGTTGTTTAATTAAACGATAAGCGATAACCAATAAACTAACATCATACTACAACTTCAATCTTAACTACTATAGTTACTTCTTATTGGTGCTCCTGAATACTTGCAGCATCATAGGTTAGTTCTCCATCGATGTAGGTTTGTACCACTTCAAAGTCATTATCCAGTAAGACCAAATCCGCTTTGTAGCCTGCTTCTATCTTTCCTATTCCCTCCATTCCCAAACTCTTCGCCTGATTATATGAAGTAGTCTTCACTAGCTTCTCTAGAGGGATACCAGTCAACTGATAAATATTTCTTAGACCTACATTAAACTTCAAGGTACTTCCTGCTAAGTTACCACTATCCAATGTTGCCACTCCTTCTTGCACATTTACAGCCAGACCACCAATATCATATCGACCATCTTCCAGTCCGGATGCTTCCATAGAATCGGTAATCAACATAAGGTTATCGATATCTTGCACCTTAAAGATCAACTGTATCATCTCTGGAGACAGATGGATCTTATCACAAATAAGCTCCAGTTTAAGATCACTCTCCATAATACCAGCACCTACCAATCCTATTTCACGGTGGTGCAAAGGTGTCATTTGATTACAGTAATGTGTTAGGTGGCGCAATCCATTACGCTTTGCCGACTTCAACTGATGGTAAGTGGCAGCAGTATGGGCAGCGGAGCACATAATACCCTGCTTAGACATATCATGAACAAACTCCATTGCCCCCTGTTTCTCTACTGCCAGCGAAACAACGCTGATGTTATATAAATTATTCAGAGCTTCAATTTCCTGAGTGTTGGGTAAACGAATAAAGGCCGGATTCTGTGCTCCTGCACAATTTTCATTAATGTACGGTCCTTCGATATGCACTCCTGGTACTTTTGCATATGCCCTATTCTCCGCATAATCTGCCACAGCCCTCATTGCCTTTTGCAAATCTTCAAAAGGGGCAGTCAAGGTAGTAGGCAAAAAAGACGTTACCCCTTCACTTATCTTTCCCTTCGCAATTTTACGAATAGCCTCTTCCTCTCCATGCATCACATCGGCACCCAACGTACCGTGTGTATGGATATCAAAAAAACCAGGCATTGCCATCAAACCCTCTCCATCAATCACCTCAGAAGTAAAAGGAGTTTCTTTTCCCGGTGCAAAAACCTTAATGATTATATCCCCATCTACCAAGATAGATGCTTTTGGCATATATACATCTGGAGAAACAACGGTGACATTTTTGATGAGCTTCATATATATGTGTGGTCTTTTCGATTGTGTTTGTTTATTGAACAAGGACGAGATGATGTAATTCCCATATTTGGTAGCACTAAATAACGAAAAAACCTTCAATAGTAGGTTCACTGAAAATAGTGACATTTCACTTCTCAGAGTGGAAATACCCAAAAAGCAGGAGTCTGCTTTTCAAATCACGTAACGGAAAACAGGGAAGTGGGAGCTTAGTGGTTGAACGCATACAATGGATCAACGAAATTGTTATAATTAAGAATTAATAATGAAGAATGAGGAATTATTAATTACTCTTCATTTTTAATTCTTAATTCTTCATTAAAAAAAGCCTTGGTATTGCTACCAAGGCTTTTCGCATATCTATACTGTACGGATCAACCACCGAAGTCGTCAAACAATACATTTTCTGGTGGAACACCGAAGTCTTCACACATTTTCACTACTGCTGCGTTCATCATTGGAGGACCACAGAAGTAGAATTCTACTTCTTCTGGTTCAGCATGCTGCCCCAAGTAGTTATCGATCAATGCCTGGTGTACGAAACCTAGGAATCCATCACCTTCTGCGTCGTGCATGTCTTTCTTCACCTTCCAGTTATCTTCTGGCAATGGCTCTGAAAGTACCATGTAGAACTTGAAGTTAGGGAATTCTTTCTCGATATTCTGGAAGTCTTCGATATAGAATAGCTCTCTTTTCGAACGACCACCATACCAGAATGTTACGTTTCTACCTGACTTCAACGTGTGGAACAGGTGGAATAGGTGCGATCTCATTGGCGCCATACCAGCACCACCACCTACGTAAATCATTTCCTTGTCCGTATCTTTGATAAAGAATTCTCCGTAAGGACCAGAGATCGTTACTTTATCACCCGGCTTTCTTGAGAATACGTAAGAAGAACAGATACCTGGATTTACATCCATCCAATTGTTCTTAGCTCTATCCCAAGGTGGCGTAGCGATACGAATGTTCAACATGATGATATCACCTTCTGCAGGGTGGTTGGCCATAGAGTAAGCTCTAAAGATAGGCTCATCGTTCTTCATCTTCAGATCCCAAAGACCGAACTTGTCCCACTCTTGTTGATACTCATCAGGCTTCTTACCCATACGAGGGTGAGCTGTAATATCAATATCCTTGAAATCAACCTCGATCGCAGGAACGTCAATTTGGATGTAACCACCTGCTTGGAAGTCTAGTGTTTCTCCTTCTGGAAGTTTCACAACGAACTCTTTAATGAAAGAAGCTACGTTATAGTTAGAAACGACCTCACACTCCCACTTCTTGATACCGAAGATTTCTTCCGGAATCTCGACATGCATGTCTTGTTTCACCTTCACCTGACAAGCAAGTCTTACTTTTTCCTGCTGCTCAGTTCTGCTCAGGTGCCCAACCTCTGTTGGCAATACGTCGCCACCACCATCAGTCACCTTACACTTACACATGGCACAGGTACCACCTCCACCACAAGCAGAAGGCAAAAAGATCTTCTCCGCAGAGAGAGTGGTAAGCAGAGTACCGCCTGCAGAAACCTCTACCTCTCTTTCTCCGTTGATCAGTAGTTTCACCGGTCCGCTTTGCACCAATTTCTTTTGTGCAAATAGAAGGATGAACACCAACAACAGGATAATCGCGGTAAAGGCTACAATCGCTGCACCTACTACTACAAATTGAATATCCATTTTGACCTTAATTGATGTTTATAAAATTATATAAATCCAATATTTTGCTGCAAATATAAAACACTTCCGTCCCGAATGAAAGTATTTTTATCAGTTTGAATTGGGAAATTCCAATATATTCGCTAAAAAAAGCATGGAATATACTCATTTCCAAGAAAGTAAGATTCTTACACAGAACACCTTTTATTCTGCTTTTGTAACACCTATAACTATAGGTATCCAAGAATGTTTTTCGTCTTTTACCTCTTCTCTTTTGATAACATGACCAAAGTCACCAATTCATTGATATTTTACTCCGTGTTGGTTGCCTGAGTATTACTCTTTTTCAAACTTTCAATCTAAGCACGGAGCCATTTCAACAACTCCTGATAACTGATTTTTTTTCCATGTACCAAGATACCTATACGGTAAATTTTGGACGCAATGACCGTAACCCCAAAAAAGAAGATAAGCAATAGTGCCATGGACACTAAAATTTGCCAATCATAACCAAGCATAGGAACTCGAATCATCATTGCCACAGGGGAAGTCAATGGGATCATGGATAGCCATACCGCCAAATCACCTTCCGGAGCCACCATAATACTTCCTGACAGCGCAATAGATAGGACCAACGGCATACTTACAGGTAACAAAAATTGCTGTGTATCCGTATCTGCATCCACAGCAGCTCCTATAGCTGCAAAAAGAGCGGCATAACTCAGGTACCCAATCAAAAAGTAGAAAATAAAGCATCCTCCCAAGAGCATAAAATCAATCTGTGCAATAGATTGTATTAACTGAGACCACTCGGTACCTGCCACTGTCCCTGCCACAACCGCAGAAGAAGTTGTTACCTCTGAAGGATCTATTCCAAGAAACAAGGTAACTCCTAAAGATAATGATGTGATCAAAACAATCCATATCCCTATTTGCGTGAGTCCAACTGCAGCAATCCCCAAAACCTTGCCCATCATCAGTTCCAGAGGACGTACACTACAGATCATTACTTCAATAATTCTGTTTTGCTTCTCTTCCATCACTCCCTTCATTACCTGTACACTATACATAAAGATAAATAGGTAGACTACTAATCCTCCCAAAAAACCAACAACAGAAACCAACTCATCCTCCGAGGCAGCGTTCCCCTCTTTTGTCAGGTCAATCACCATCATCGTATAATCTTCTTCCAGTCCCTCCACTTCCCTTTCCGACAATCCTGCTCGCTTTAGCTTAATCCGGCGTATTGACTTGTTGACTTCTTCTTGAATATGCGCCAATACCTGATTATTCAGTTTGCTACCACAGTATAACCGAACAATAGGTAATCCAGCCTCCTGACGTTTGGATACTACATGCAAGATCGCATCGTAATATAACTCTCCCATGCCTTGCTTCTGCTGCTGAAACTCTTCTTGATTAATTCGGAAGTAATGCCCTTGAGATGTTGTATTTCCAAAAGCCTTGTAGAGTAAACCTTCTTCATCATAAATCGCAATCTGCTGAGGGCCATTAGCTGTAACAGCACTCCAGATAATGATAGCATAAAAGCCCGCCACCAAGAGAGGTCCCAGTATAGACATAATCAGGAACGATCGTTTTCTAACTCTAGTGATGTATTCTCTCTGAATAATTAAAAAAACATTCATGGTTAAAGTAAGAGGTATAATAAGGTAATAGGTATAAAGTAAGAGGTATAAGGTGAAAGGTACGGGCGCCCCCATGTGGTCACCCAACGAAAACCTCATTCTTCATTTCTCATTCTTCATTAAAAAGCGTTGCTTTCATAAAAATCTCCTGCATACTGGGAATACGCTCTTCAAAACGGGTGATTTCTACTTGGGAAGCGACATTTAACAAAAGTTCTGAAGTAGATACCTCTTCCAAAGACAAGGTATACTGCTTTCCGGTCACAATATCGACCTCTTTCAAGACTTTTACGGGTATTCCTTCCCAACGAATAGGGGTCTTGGACTCCAACAGGTATTGATTTTCCTTAAACTGCTCCTTGATATGACTTACCTCCCCTTCTAACACTTTATTAGACTGATGCAACAACACCACATACTGGCATAGTTCTTCGACCGATTCCATACGGTGGGTAGATAGGATAATCGTCGCACCCTCCTGATGCAATCGAAGGATTTCTTTCTTAATCATCTCTGCATTGATGGGGTCGAAGCCAGAGAATGGCTCGTCCAACACAATCAATCGGGGTTGGTGCAAAACCGTTGCGATAAACTGTATTTTCTGCTGCATTCCTTTAGAAAGACTCTCGACATAGGTATTCTCCCATTGCTCTATCTTGAGTCTCTTTAGCCAGAAGGCAATACGCTGCAATGCTTCCTTCTGTTGAAGTCCTTTAAGGCGGCCAAGGTATAATAACTGTTCCTTTACCTTCATCTTACGGTAAAGCCCTCTTTCTTCCGGCAAATACCCCATAAGAAATGCATCTTCCTTTTTCAAGTTCCGACCATCAATATACACTTCCCCTTCATCTGGTAGGTAAATTTGGTTTAGGATACGAATCAAGGAAGTTTTTCCGGCTCCATTAGGTCCTAACAAACCGACGATACTTCCTGAGGGCACTTTAAAAGTAACTTGATTCAAAGCGGTATGCCCTTGAAAACACTTTGTCAATCCTTTTACCTCAATCATAAAAATCCATCAGCATAACAATGTTTACTTTCACATAACCTATTGTATAATCAATAGCCGTAAACACTAGTAAATATTTGTAAAAATAGCAGTCGCAATACGCACTGTAAGTTTTTCTCAATTTATACGCAAAAACGGAAGTCTATTGACATATTTCCAAATATATACCCTCTTTTGAAGCAATCTATTAACAACCTTCCCTTATCAATTAAATCCAAAGAGAAACTTAAAATCCTTATAATCAACCTCTTTAATTAACAATCAATAAGACTCTTTATAAAAAAATAAGTATATTTAAGTACAGACAATCCTGTAAATGAACTATTATTATTTCCGGTTAAACTTGTCATGCAGGTTTAGTAGACATTTTTAACCCTACCAATAGCCAACTAACATTTTCACAACCTTTCTTACATAAGGAAGCTTGTGTATACCCAAAAAATATCCGCTATGAGAAGTTTTAAAAAACGTAAGGAGAAAAAACCAAAGGTTAATTCTGAACTGGAAGGCTTTGACATTCGTATCAATGCTTCCGGAGAAATCGAAAGTACTTACTCCATTGATGAACTGAATCGATTCCTGGATAGAACTGTTGTTGACAAAAAGCTCAAGGATCGTGATGATCTAGATGTATTAAGGGAAGACGAGGAGGACGACACGGATCATCCTTAAACTCAGAAAAAAGAAAAGCCTCATCTAAATGAGGCTTTTTTAATGTTTTTTAGATTGATGTATAAGTCTGATTGATAAGATAGACCGGTATCGGCACACGCGGTTCAACATCTGTTAACTAATTTCAACCAACTCTTACAAAATCCGTCCGATTAGAATCTAAAAAATACAAGAGGTCACTGCGATGTTAATAGATATAAATAGAAGCAACAACTCCCTTACTGTATTTTTTTAAAAAAAGTACAATTTATACTATATATAATATAATTTTTAGTAAATTATACGTCTTTTCTATCGACTGTTTCCACTTCAACAGGTATTTCTGACTGTATTTGTCCTTCTCTCTCCTGCTTATCTTCTTGGTTTTCATCTTCCTCTCCATGAAGGAAAATCATCAGTTGTTCCAGTCCATTTAAATAAAAGGACAAAACCAATATGGTTAAGTGCATATTGAAGAAGAAATAAGAAACCAGGGACATGATACCAAAGAACACCAAATAAAATAAAGTATCTCTGGTCAGCTCTAACAAGAAGTGATCAGTCGAAAGCTTTCTCTCTAAAAAGGTCGTCACTGGATCTTTATAAACAATCGCCTTATAAGAAGCAAAAGCAAATCCGATAAACATAAATAGCAAGAAAGCATAAGTGATGCGGTTATCTCCATTCTCTAGAGCCAGAAAAGCATTGACCAAAATAAGAGGTCCTGGTTGCTTACCATAAATCGTTCTATGGATATCCAGGTTCTCAAAGTCTCCCAAAACAATGACCTTATCTTTAACAATCTTGGCAAAACGCTTATCTGAAATATTAATTACTTCAGACAAGTGCATATAAGGATACCTGAGAGAATCTACCTTATTGAATAGATCATTTTTACGGATAGGGTGTTCAATGATATAAGCATTGAGTATTGGATAGCCTCCCAGGGAATTAAAAAAGAGTCCATGCTCCAATGTATCCTGATGAATCTCCTCATACATACGCAAAGGAGTTGTTTTAAGGCTATCTCCTTGAATAAGGTGATACTTCAACACTAGATCATCCTGATTGCTTCTCAACTGGCTCTCCATATCAGACAACCCTAGAGGAATTCCTTTAAAGATAGGATAGCGGGGCTTATTATCAGCTCCCTTGTGATAAGAGACTAACCCTTTCTTAAGCTTGGGCAACTCCGCTGCCAATACAGAATCGTTGGCCGTAGGCATATAGAACTGTATATCCATCAACAACAATTCATGAGCATTGGTACGATTGATCTTCTGAACAAACTTCCCTAATGAATTACGGTCGGTGATATCAATCTTTCCTATCTCCCAACCGTACTCATCCAATTTAGGAATAAGATCCTTTTCCCAAGCGCAGTTGATAAACAAGAAGCGTTCTTTAGGAGGCTTTTCTTCGACCTTAAAAAGCGTATTCTTCATAATAGAAGTCATCTCAATAAGCGTCACCTCATCTCCCAAAGCAAATGGCAAGCGATTATAAAAAAGAACAGCTACAATTAAGAATACGGCATGGAAAGACGTAATCCCCCATAATAGCCATTTTTTTTCTTGTAGTTTATGAATAAGTTTTTTCATGATAAAGTTTGTTTATCGGTTATCGGTTATTGTTTATCGTTTAATTCAACTGAGCATTAAACCATAAGCAATAACCAATAAACAAAAAATATAATAGCACTTATCGCTCATCCTTAATTGAGCTTACTGTGCTGTCGATACCATTCCGAAAAATGTCCGTAATCCAGGTTTCCATAGACGCGAGTAAAGAAGTCATAGATCTCACGCTGTACAGCCCCTTGACTTACTTTATCACTTTGTTTTGCATGTACACGTTCAATAATTTCCACCTGCTTCAAGGCTCTTTGCTCATCAATAAAACGTAAACACACTGTAGCGTCTACCTGAGGCAAGGCCGTATCTACCAGCCAATACTCAAGAATAAAGTTATTCGCCACTCTCTCGTCATTATCAAAATGCTTTGCCAGATCAAACAAAATGCTGTTATCTGCATTGCTCTCCAGCTTCAGTACCTGCTCAAAACCATCTACATTCTTGATCAGGTTCATATACCCTACTCCACTACTCAATTGATACTGTTCCAGATCAAAATGAAGAGTCAATTTAGTTCCCAACACGGAGAAAGGCTCTTCCGTAAAGTAATCATGTAGATTATGGATAGGAGCAAACTGGGAGCTACGCGTACTCAACTGTGCATTTTTCACATTGAAGGGGTTCAGCACCTCATTTAATACTGCCACAAACTCACTGTCGTGAGAAGCAACATCCGAGTTCAGCTGCAACATTTTCTTGACACCATTATCATCAATCACAACAGCCTTTGCCTGCTTATCCAGAAATGACAACTGTTCATGAGCTGCAATCTCATCCCCTTCTTGAATTAAGACACCCGTTCTCTTGATCTTGATATCGCCTTTAACATGCAAAACATAGACAGTATCATCATCTTGTACAGCCACAGGTTCCAAAGCGTTTGCAGCTGCCATCATACTGCTCCATATCGCCACCACTACCAATAGCCACTGAGCATGAAAAAACATTTTCCGCATAGTTATTCTCATTGTTAATTATAATTAGTTCTCGCTTAGCCGTTTACTATAACTCTTCAAATTAAACCTGTAGACACCGGGCTTATTACTTATCGGTTATCCTTTCACTAACGTTGAGTATTTATTCAACCTTAGTGAACACCATTACCCTTGCAGGTCAAAGCTTTTAGTCAACCAATCTTCCATCACCTTCCAGTCTGTCTGTCCATATGCCTGATAGACAAATAGTAAAAACTCATTTTTGAGTTCTTTTGCCGTCATTTCTTTTCCTTCCTTCTCATAATATCCCCTGAGCATCTCCAACTCTTTTTGTAGTTTCCCTGGGCTTACGAATAGCAGGTTTGCTGATGCATACTTGATGGAATACTTCGTTACACGATTCGTATAATAAACCTCAGCAGGGTACGTCTTTCCTGAAGGAAATAATACCTGACGAACCAAGGTCAACTGATTATTCTGAAGAGGTAAGATTTTCTGTACCGGTTTCCCGTCAATTTCATAACGGAAAACATATACTTTATGTTGTTCCTCTGGATATACATCTGGAGCGAGTTGCATCTGTAGCGTATCCCCTAATACCATGAAAGTTCCTTCTCCAAAAAAATCCGTAAAACTTCTCACTTCTGACACGGCATCTGCCGCTCTGGAGCTCAAGGAGATATTTACTTTATCAGGCATAAGCTCCTTGACAATCTGCACAAACTCACTATCACCTTCTTTTCCTTGCTGAGGTGTCAATACGGCACGTACTCCCTCATCATTCACTATCATTACTTTAGCAGATGGTGTGGCAAATCTTAGCTTTTGTGTTTCCTGAATTTCTTCTCCCAACTCTAAAAGTGTATTGGAGGGCATTTTGAAAACTTCTCCCTGCATATGCAAGACTTCAACCTTACTCCCCTGTGCATTTACCTTACCTGCCCAAACGAGCAATACAAGCAACGTTATTCTAAATATAGCCAATCTCATATTTCCGATTAATTATAGTTTCTACATTACTATTTCTCCTAAAATAATTTCAGCAACCTTCTCTGCGGATTCCATAGCTCCGTGAATACTGGCTGCATGTCCTTCTGTGTTAGTTGCTTCTCCAGCAAAAAACAAGGTATCACCTAAAGGCTCTGCCAAAACCTCCCTCATCCCTTCACTGTATGGGGCCGCAAAAGAATAAGCGCCTTTACTGTAAGGGTCTGCTCCCCAATCCTTGACAACCAACTCCTGCAGATGGTCAATCAAATGTTCTATTCCAAACATTTCCTGCAACTCTGCACACAATGCTTCGGACAGTTTCTCCTGACTCCAGCCCTGTACGTGTGCGGCCTTCTCTCCCATCAAATAAGCAACCAGTACGTTTTCTGTACTTTGCTCCCCTACCCAATAGTCCGTACACAACTCACCCCCAAGGACTTCCTGCATTTCATCATCCCACCAAGCCGTATCAAAACGCATCACCATTTTCATACCAATATCATTTCCAATTCGATCAATCGCCTCTCTCTTGGAGGGGGACAAAGGAGGATTAAAACCAATATCAGCAGCCTTCAGTACCCCAATAGGCACCGTAAGCACTACCTTATCAGCTTCCCATTCCTTGGAATGATGATCTAGCACACGTACCTTTTTTGATGAATAATCAATTCCCTTGACTACTGTTTTCAAATGTATACATCCTTTCAAGCGCTCTTCAAAATAAGTACATACCTGTGAAAAGGGTTGTTGGATATAATAATCGATATCACCGGAATGCCATTGTTGTTCCTCTAAGCTTAACGCTTTCATGCCTAACCGATCAGCAGATGTACCATATTCAGCTGCCAATGCCTGTAAGAGGTTACGTAAATCATTTCCATAGAAAGGCCTGCGATGAAAATACCTATCCATAGATATTTCGGTTTCTACCCCCTCAATCATCGCCTTATCCCATTGCCGATAGAAACTTTGTAGTCGATCTTCTTGCCTGATATCTTTCTTTTGAAGAAGCTTTCGGTTGAACCAATAATATACATCTCCGTGATAAGGGCGCATGGGAATCTGCAGATACTGTAGCATTTCTGCCAAAGACGATTTCCTGCCATGAACCTGCTCTGCTCCCAACTCCAAAAAATGGTCCTCCCGCTGCTCAGTCCGTATCCGTCCACCAATACGGTCCCTTGCTTCCAACACTGTTACTTCTATCCCTTGCTCTTGCAGAATATGTGCAAGGTATAAACCACTAACTCCTGCTCCAACAATAAGTACATGCATAAGGAACTTTGATTATAATGTTGTCAAAAGGTTACAATCGAACGAAATTACTACAAATATGTCTATAAAATCTTTATTCGAGATAATTTATCCAATGAATATTTCTATGATGTAGTAATTAGGTTTGAAGCCGTTATCGTCTTTATCAGTTATCAGTTATCAGTTATCAGTTATCAGTTATCAGTTATCAGTTATCAGTTATCAGTTATCAGTTATCAGTTATCAGTTATCAGTTATCAGTTATCAGTTATCAGTTATCAGTTATCAGTTAAGAAAATTATTTTAACCCTAAACGACATACAATACCCTATCGGTATTTTTTCAACATTTTTTTAAACGATAAGCGATAAGCAATAACCGATAAACACTTTTTCAACAGCGGCATTACTTATTACAACGCTACATACAGAAAGCAAAAAAGGGTTTCCAAATTATCTTGGAAACCCTTTTAACACCGTATTGCTACGGCTTATGCCACTTATGATTAGTGCTTAGAAAGGTACTCTGCAACACCTTCTCTAGTTGCTTTCATTGCTTCTTTACCTTCTTCCCAGTTTGCAGGACAAACCTCACCGTGCTCCTCAGTGTACTGAAGTGCCTCTACGATTCTCAATGTATCATCAATGTTTCTACCCAATGGAAGATCGTTGATGTACATATGTCTGATTAGACCTTTCTTGTCAATTACGAAAGTACCTCTCAAAGCTACAGGAGCTCCTTCGAATGCAAGCTCTCCAGTTTCTTCGTCCATTGTGTACTCACCAGCCAATACGTCGAAGTTTTGAGCGATTGTTTTAGCAGTATCTGCTACGATTGGATAAGTAACTCCCTCGATACCACCGTTTGCTTTTGGTGTAGACAACCAAGCCAGGTGAGACTCTTCTGTATCAGTAGAACATCCTACTACTTTCACACCTCTTTTCTCGAACTCCGCCAATTTCTCCTGGAAAGCAAGAATCTCTGTAGGACAAACGAATGTGAAATCTTTTGGGTAGAAGAAGAATACTACTTCGTTCTTACCGATATACTGCTCCAAAGAGAAGTCTTCTACGATTTCGTCTCCGTTGATAACTGCAGGTGCAGAGAACAATGGTGCTGGCTTATTGATCAATGACATAATATATATTTTTGATTAAATGAATAATGATTTTACTTTTTAGAGTGTGTTTCCTTTTGAACACAGTGCAAAGTAAATAGATTCTATGCTTATTCCCCAATAAGAGTTTCTTATAACCCAATAAGAAAACACTATAACCTTATAAAGGAAATACTCACTATATTATTTTTCAAGCAATTAGAGAGAAAACGGTAATATTCCATATTCTTCATACAATATCTCTTTTCCATCAACGTACTTCTAATACAAACCGACTAAAATGGTCTTTAGCAATTTAGCTTAAGCTGACCAAAACCATGAAAAAAGGCAGTAATTTCTTACTGCCACTTTCTTCTCTCCAATAACATTTATTAAAAGTGTTCTATTCTCACTATATTTAACCCAAAAGCTGATTGAATCACAATATTTAAAGCAATCCGTTTTATGGTAATTGTGTTTCATCAAGCCAGTACACTTCAACACAAAAAAACATGACAAAAGGAAGAACTTTCAGAATCCCTACCGTAAAATTCGACCTTGAAAACGGGTATTTCTCTATCAAGGGCCGCTCTACTCCAGAGAATGCCAAAGAGTTTTATGAGCCTTATATCCAACAAATCAAGGACTACATTGAGAGCCCTTGTGAAGCTACTGTATTTGACGTATTTCTGGAGCATATCAATACCAGTACACAAAAGTGCCTTTTTGAGATATTCCGTCTCCTAGAGCAAATCCCTAATGAGGAACGTAGCATCGTCCTGAACTGGTACTTTGAGGAACAAGACGAGGATATGCAAGAATACGGAGAAGACTTCAAAGAGGTAGTCGACATCCCAGTGGACCTTATCAAAGTACCGGACCCCGGGTTTGAGGAAGAGGACTATGAGCCATTATTGGACTAAGTTCCTGCTCACTATGTTTCATTGCGCTTTGCTCGTTCATCATGTTTAGGTGTTTTAAGGTACAGCAAAAACTTATGAAACACCTGTCTTATTTAATGAAGAATTAAGAATGAAGAATTCTTAATTAAATTCCTCATTCTTAATTTTTCATTCTTAATTCTTCATTTTTCACTCTTCATTCCTCTACTCCCCTTCGATCATCACTTTAAAATATCGCTGTCGACGTCCGTCAGAAAGTTTTAACATCACCGTTCCTGTAGGCCAAGTCAATCGATACTGCATAATCGCTCTTTCAAGCTCTCTTTTACTACCATACCTTGAAAGCAACTGTCTTCCCAATAAATCACTCACTTCCATATAATACTCCTTTCCCTCTGGAATCCTTAAGTATACCTGTTCTTTAACGGGATTGGGGTAGATACTCCAATCTTCCACAGACCATTCACCACCTACAACACGTACGACCGGACTATAACGTAGTGTTCCATTATCCTGAAGGGCTACGGCTCGGTAATAATTAACCCTACGCATCCTTTTACAATTAGAGTAATAATAATCCCTTTTCCCTTCTTTCATTTTCTGAGGATTTCCTACTGTCTCAAAATCATACCCATCAGCACTAATCTGTAATTCTAAGACTCCCTCCTTTGTATCAGCCAACTCAAAATAAAGCTCATCACAACCATCTTTCACTTTCCCTTCCACTGATAACCACTGTAAAGGCAAGGCTACAATTTGTGGTTTCTCCAATACCTGAATACTAAGGTTGGTTTCGTTCAGCAAGGTACTATCTCTCCCACAATACATAATTTTCGCCTGATAAATCCCTTGCTTTGAGATATTCACCCCTATCGTCATTTCCTCCCACCCAGAAGACTCCAATACCTTTTCTCCTTTATGAACAGTAATGATTGAATCAGCCCCTATCACCTTAAGTTGGGTAATTTCCAACGGCACCTGCCCATAATTATGTAGTTGCAGTATAAATTCTGTATTCCGTGGGCTCACAGTATATGTCTGTACAAGGGTATCTTTTTCCGTCAAAGGCATCACTACTTGAGGAGAATAAACCGACAAATGTCCATTCCTAATGACATCATCTACATAGATATCATCTAAATTAAGTCGTACCCCATGAGTCATCCTTACTCTGAAGCGTATAGGTCCTCGTTGATTGACCTCAAAAATGGCGGTTTGAAATTGAGCAGCCATAGACTGAACGGTATCTCCTAACACCTCCCAATGTTGCCCTTGATCAGTAGATACCTCCAGTACCCAAAATGCCGTAGGATCTCGATAATAAGCAGCATGTTGTATGCAGAGCCTACCCACTTCCCCTTCCAAATCAAACTGCATTTCTGCTTTTCCGGAAGCCCTCATACGAATACTTCTCTTCCCATGAAAAGTATCATAACGATTGGCCGTAAATACGCCTGCCTCTTCAAAATACCAGGGGCCACTGCCAAAGGTCTCTCCTCCTTGTGTATAGCTATTCTTAAAATTCCCCTCAAAATTTTCCAGTAACTGCTTCTCTACTTTTTTTCCAAAAAAATACGTATCCACTACCTTCCATTCCCCCCTCTGAAAGACCAATAAGTAAAATAAATAATCCTCTTCCTTGGATAATCCTTCTATCCGGACTCCTTCATCTCTTCGTACGGTGGTCTCCTGCCAATACAATACATGAGCATTTCCAATCATCTCTCCTCTCCCATACATTGTATTAGAGGTATACACTAGGCGTTCCGGATGAAACTCAAGAGGCAATCCCTTAGTTCCTAGCAACATATAATAAGAAGCACAAGATGAATCACTCCAATCAACCTGCAGACTGCTATCTGTCTGTTCTATTATTTGTAATTCCTGTGAAGAAGCTACCCCACAATCCAGTGTGACATACAAAGATGATGAGGATTGGGAAAGTACTTGGTTCTCCTGATAAGTATAGGAGGTTAATAAATAAGTCTCCCCAGCTTGTAGTCCATATATTGTATCTTGTAACAATGCTTCTCCTCCTATAGCCACCACATGTCCATTACCGATAGCACTCCCTTCTTTCCATCTGTCACTAGCCTCTAATGCCTTCCAGCAAGGCACCTCTCCGTCCCACAGTGCTTCACTTAAAACCAGTAACATTTGTTTTGTGGTATCTGCCGATGCTACAGAATAAGCGATACGGTTATGATCCAATGCATACGCCTGTAACAAGTTAGGAGCAGGGACATTTCTCACACATCCCTTAGGCTCTCCCATCAGTTGAATATCATCCAAACACCATATTTCATTATCCTGATCCGTTTGTAGTTCAAAACGTACCCAAAGTGTATTCCAATCAGAAGGAATATCAAAAGAATAACGAGATACAGGGGCTATATCATTTAAGATCACTTGCTGCCCTGCAACGGTAGAGAATGTCTTTTCTGCACCTTGTACAATACCATAATTAATATTCGAACGGCTATCAGGAGCCTGTATCGTTAAGGTCGGATGACCACTTAAGTCTTTCTCATCTCCAACTACCCATACCCTAACGTGATCTCCAGCATCAACACCATTCAGTACTGTTTGGCTTATTGCTGCCAAAGCGAAAGAAAACACATGGTACTGGCTTCCTTCCAATGAAAAAGCCTCAAGGGATACTTTTACCATTTGATTGCTTACTTGCAAGGAATATTGCCCTGCCGCTATACGACAATGCTCCTGATAGACCGAAGGTTTACCAATAAAGCCTCCCTCTATACTAGAAGGAAGGGTATTAGCCGTATACTCCCAGCCTTCTCCCTCAAAAGATTGTTGCGTGATTATTTCTTGAGAAAAGGCTATGGTAGGCGTTAGCAATATCAATAGTAAATATCGAAGACACATATATTTAAAAGGTTTATGAGTAATTGGTTTTACATTACTCCATAAAAGTCTTTCGCCTCATGGCAACTATATGGTCCCGGTGTTTACATGAGATAATATTTACACCCATTAATAGTTATTAACTTTTAAAGATGTGTTATATTTGAAACCTAATCCCTGAGAAATGTTATTTATTTCACTCCCAAAAAACAGGGTTTACTTTGAGTTATATTTTTTTCTTTTTTGGCGGGGCTAAACACGAGCTGCTTCCCAAAAAAGTTTTTTTACATCAACTACAAAAAAGAAGGCATTATGAAGATAGGTATTATCCGAGAGGGCAAAACTCCTCCAGACACCCGAGTACTTTTTACTCCTGAGCAATGCTCAAAGATAAAGGATACATTTCCGTCTATAGATATTACGGTACAGCCGAGTACTATCCGTTGCTACCAAAACGAGCAGTACATTAACCGTAAGCTTCCTCTGCAGGAAGAGTTAATGGAATGTGATCTATTGGCCGGCATCAAAGAAGTGCCGATCAATGAACTAGTTCCCAACAAAACCTATATGTTCTTTTCTCATACGATCAAGAAGCAATCTTACAACCGAGATCTTCTGAGAGCAGTCCTTCAAAAAAATATTCGTCTGATTGATTATGAATGTCTAACCGACAACAAGGGACAACGTGTGATTGCCTTTGGACGATTTGCTGGATTGGTGGGTGCTTATAATGGATTGATTGCCTACGGTAAAAGAACAGGCCGCTACGAACTAAAGCCTGCACACCAATGTGAGGACCTGAAAGAGATGAAAGCACACTGCGCAGCTTTAAATCTTCCGGCTATTAAGGTAGCTGTTACTGGAGGAGGAAGAGTGAGTGATGGTATTGTAGAGACATTACAAGCCGCGGGCTTCAAAGAAGTCGGTATAACAGAATACCTTGAGCAAACCTTTGATTATCCTGTATATGTGCAGTTGCGCTCCAAGGATTACCATACACATCAAGAAAGAGGGGATTTCAAAGCAGAGGAGTTTTACAGCAACCCTTCGGTATACCAAGCCAACTTTACACGCTTCCTACCACATACCGACCTACTGGTAGCAGGAGCATTCTGGCACCACGAAGCACCTGTATTGTTTACAAAAGAGGATTTGTTAGCTCCAGAAAACAAGTTGAAGATTATTGCAGATGTAACCTGTGATATTGAAGGCTCTATTCCTTCTACGATACGTCCTTCTACGATCGATAACCCATTCTATGATTATGATCCTGCTTCAGGAGAAGAGTGTCCTGCTTTCTCTTCGGAACAAAATATCACGGTAATGGCAGTAGACAATCTTCCTAATGAGTTGCCTAAAGATGCTAGTGCTTCCTTCGGAGATCAAATGCTGACCTATGTACTTCCTAACTTGCTTAATGGAGACAAAGAAGGAATGATCAAGAATGCGACGATCACTAGCGATGGACAGTTAACGAATAAATTTGCCTACCTACAGGATTATGTAGACGGAAAAGAATAAAATTGTTGAGGCGGCTTGCGCCGCTAGTTGAGTGGCACTGTGTGCCGTTGAGTAGCGCTTTGCGCTGTTGAGGTTAGGCACTACTGCAAAACTCAACGGAGCGAAGCTCCTCTCAACGGCACACAGTGCCACTCAACCAGCGGCGCAAGCCGTCTCAACAGTATCAAGGTTTTAGATTTCCTGCTCCAATCCAATTTCCTTGAGTGACATTAATCCACAAGGAAGGTAATTCCACCCCGGATACATTAACATATGGTCTCACTCTCAAATGAATACGATCCGTATTTCCTTCTGCCAATTGCAACGCCAGTTGCACCAAAGGTGAGTTTGTAGAGAAAAGATCGGCTGGTTTCCCTAGGTTTCCGAACTGCACGGCAATGGGCAAGGCCTTTACCTCTCCCGGTTCTACTGTAAAGGTATTCTGAAATTCCCAGGTTATTCCGTTTTCATCCTCCGTTACTGCTGTTGTCCAATCATTGGCATTGATATTATCAATAGTACTAGTGTTTACCGCAATTTGAAGGTCTTCCAGTAATTCTACGTTTCCATTTCCTTCACGATCAATCCCCAAAGCAACATCTACTTTGCTCATCCCTGCCGATTGCTCTGTATCGTTGCGCACCGCTACATTAAAAATAACCGTCAAGGGAATATTTACTTCTTCTCCTGTAATTAGTTCTACGGCATAATTTGCTAAACTATTGGTCAATTCAGTAGTAAGTTGAGCTTCGCTCCCTTCCTCTCCTTTCGCATAAGACTCCATGGTGCGGTAAGACATTTCGCTAACCGTTAGATCTCCCACTGCTGAGATATTACTCTCACTATCCCCCAAAGCATAGTCGACATTAAAGATATTAGCGACCTCTGAAAGTGCTTCACAGCTACTCAACAAAGTCGCTAAAGCCAATACATAAAATACTTTTCTCATTTTTTAATGGGTAAGTTAATTGATCAAAATCTATTATAGTGACTTAATCCAACAACAACTAGACATTTTGAATACAGTAGCTAAGCAATTACAAATCCGCTTCTAGAGCTTGCTTGGAATACTGATTTAGATAGAGAAAATTTCTATAACCTGTTCAAATCGAGTCATATTTGAAGAGAATAGTGGTTCTATTTGATGAAAATATGAATTGATTTGAATAGTGATTAGAGGAATTTTCTTTCTGAATCAGTATTCCAAACAAGCTCTTAGTTCACGACTAACTTCCCTTGCTTCAACACCTGATCTTCTTGTACAATCCTGTAAAGCAATAATCCCGATGGCACTCCCTGCAGGTCTACAATATTCTCTTTACCATATAGTGGTTGCCTAAGAAGCAGTATTCCTTCCAACGTATATAGCAGTAGCTCACTTCCTGTAGTCGGCTGTAAAATATTGATATACGCATCCGTTACAGGGTTGGGATATAGCAATGTAGTTGTCGCATTGGTAAAAGGAATATTCACCGTATCCGAATAAAATGTCGTAGCATCCATCAACGTGACAGTTGCAAAATAACGACTGACTCCAGGACGCAATTTTTGATCCAAAATATCGATTACACCACTTTCTATCTGGTCCAACGCCAATAGTTGTGTTTGTTCTGTCCCATATTGTTTATAGACAATCACCTGATCAATCTCGGCCAAACCGTTTATCTTTAATTGTAAGGAAGCTTGCTCCCATTCATTCAACTTCCCTAAAAAATTATCCAGGTAGCACCCCACTCCTTGTTGTCGGTAATCCTGGGTATCACTTCGCCTACCTTCCGCTCCTTGTTGTAAGACAGGGGCAACGGCATAATATGGATTTTCATAGGAAGCTTTAGACAAGGTAATGATAGTATCTGTAGCTGACAATAACGTATCCTTTATTCCCTCCTGATACAACTGATAGCCTGCAGCCCCATTGACAGTGTTCCAACGCAACGTAAATTTATCTTCACAATTCAAGGTCGTATTAATGGCAATAGGTGAAGTAACTATAATTGAAGCAGTCTCGTACTCATGTTCTCCTATCCGAGCACGTAAACGCAGGATGCCCTCTCCTTCAATCGGCATATTAAACTGTGATGTTCCCACAGGCAGCATCGCATTTACTTCTTCCCAAGGTTCTTCATTCCAACTTTTCTCCAATTGCATCCCTTTCTCCTTTTCATAGGTAGTAAACCACTGCAAGGACAACTCCTGCCCCGATACCAACTTTGTGTTGATATGAGGATAAATCCACTCAAAGGTGTCTTGACGTTCTAAACTATAGGCTATAGAAAAAGACTGAGCCTCTTTTATATTATCCCCATCTACCGCTATACGATAAGTTCCCTCTAAGGGATACTGTAAACTTACCTGCTCTACATTATTAAGTGCATCGACTCCTCTGTGTGCAGGCTCCGACAATTGCCCTGGGTTTAACACCCAAGGATAATAAATGGCTCCTGTGGCTTCATGGATTAGGCGTATATTTAAATCATTGACCAATGCTTTGTAGTCCTCTGGTTGTGCCGCAGGATCATTCCATACGAGCGTAACCGTTAACTTGCTACTACTGTCCGGCACCTGAATACTCCAGCTTTCTTCCGCTTGTGGTTCCAGCACTCCCATAGTCCAATACTCCTCTTTAAGAGATTCCAAGGCCGCGCGCAAGCGGACGTTTCCATATCCGCTGTAATAGTCAGGTCCTTCTGTATACAGATCCTCTGCCGTACTAATCAGTAATGCTTTCATCAGATCCGAACGCAGGTGATGCCCAAAGTACGACTGAGCATACCCTTGCAGGTATGAGGCTATCCCCGAAACCATCGCACTAGCATCAGAACTCCCTTCACCCCCATAGGCCAATAGTTCTGGCTTGATACGACCATCCTTTGCAGGCCCCTTAGAGCTATAAGACTTCACCACCTTCAAGGAGTCACAAGCCCCAACCACAAGAATATTCTTTGCTTGCTTAAAATTCCCTGTCAAAGTACCAAACCCTGGTCCTTGTGCAAAAGGCATTTCTTCTAATTGCTGCAACCCTGCGTTGCCTGAAGAGAATACATGCAGTACCTCGGGATGAGCAACAATATGTGCATCATAAGCTGCTGCCTCGTTGCCATAATAGTTCTCTATGTTTGTTCCAAAAGAGTGATTTTGTACGCGAATATTATTTTCTTCAAAAAAGGTAATCGACTCCGGGAAAAGATTTTCATAGCTTACCGACAGCACCTTAGCGTTACTAATCCCTTTGCCCAACCGACTGCTGACTCCTTTCCCTGCAATCATCGTAGCCATTTCTGTGGCATGCAACGTTTTTTGGGAATGGCTTAAAGGAGTAAGCAAGGCTATGCCTTTCAGATCTATATCCTCCTCACGAAACGCCTGCTCCTTTAAGGAAACCACTGTACCGTACATTCCATACTGCGCTTGAGTATTGGCAATCTCGTTAATGGATAAGTTATACCTTCTTAAAGTCGCCTCTTCCTGCCGGTGAGTTGTCTGCAAATCGATATAATCAATGGCTATATGATCCTCTAATTTTTCAATCGTCTCTCGTTTAGCTTCCACCGTCATATACCTTCCATCTGCAGACGTATACAATACTTTGACATGCCTTTGACAAAGTGTATCCTGTTGTAGTAACGCTGGTGTATTAACCTTTAAGGAGAGGCGGTACCATCCCTCCTCTAGGACTTTTTTCTTTTGGGATAACTTTCTGGATAACTTGTAACGATTCGGACTCATCTCCTTACCCGAAAACGTAGTATCCCTTACCAAGTATCGGTTGCCTGATAACTTTCGAAGCACTCTACCTGTTGTTAAGGTATCTACCTGTTCTGATTGAATAAGAAACAGACGATCATTCTCGGGTTCTTGTGCTTTTGCGTAAACGGATAATAAAAGTGCTGCTAACACAAAAAATAGATATTGATACCTCATGTTAATTTTTATTGAATTGGTAAACCTGTTGAAGCAAACAGTATGTATATGAGATAAATTAGAGCTTGTTTGGAAGCCTATGAAAATTCATAACACTGTCCTCCCTTATCACATAAGTATTTTAATCATTACTCTTTATATAAAAAGAACGCCCTCACAGCTTTCTTGTTTTAAAAATATAAGCACTAATGCAATACTCAATACATAATACTATATAATTATATTTTTTCAATAAATTATTTTGTGTTAAAAAGCCTTGTACTATATTAACATTTAGATGCATCTAACATTCAATTATTTATCTTTTTAAACAATCCAACAATTCGTATGAAAATTAGAAACTGGAGTCTATATGGCGCAGTGGCATTAGCTACTACTATGACTTTTTCGTCTTGTGAGCAGACTGAAGTAGACAACCCGGCAGAAGTATCTAATGAGGTACTAGCTATCCTTACCAACGCAGGTTTTGATGTAGAAAACCAAGCTCCAATCACATTTGAGAACGGTTACCTGGTAGAAGGTGATATCTATATCCCTTCTGAGGATCTTGCTTCTTTAAAAGAGGGCAACCAACTTCCAAATGATGAGCACTACCACACCACAAACCTTGTAGCGGTAAACGGTAGCAGAAACATCACGCTTTATGTGCCAGAAGGAGGTAACAGAGGATACAGCCCTGTGTACGTAGCTGCAGCAGACGAAGCAATCGCTCGTTTCAACGCTGAGAATCTTACGATCACTATGTCTAGAGTAACTAGCTCTAGCCAGGCGGACATCGTATTCACTCGCCTAAGAAAAGGTGATGAGAGAAGAGGTGTACTAGGTTCTGCTGGTTTCCCTACTAGCGCTGGTGATCCTTACGGAGAAATCAAGATGAGTGGCATCTTGGAGTCTAGCTATGGACTAAGCGTAAACGGTATTGCTACTATCATGGCCCACGAGATTGGTCACTGTATTGGTTTCCGTCACACGGACTTCTATGACCGTAGCATCAGCTGTGGTGGTTCTCCTTCCAACGAGGGTGCTTCTACAGTAGGCGCTGAGTATATCCCTGGCACTCCTGCAATCGGAGAAGTAAGCTTAGCTAAAAAGTCATGGATGTTGGCCTGTGCAGACGGTGGGGATCGTCCGTTCAACAACAATGACAAGGTAGCATTGGATTACCTATACTAATAGGCTCCTAGCTTAGGATATCTTTTCGATATAGACGCTACGCTGTATCGGACAGTATAATAAAAGTCCTCCTAAGGGTTTCCTCGGGAGGACTTTTTTATTATTGAAGTTCTTCTTCCATTCCATTGTTGGGGCGAGCACAATACTGTCAAATTAAGAAAATAGTGGATGTAGAAAGAGTAGTGCAAACCCGCTTCAGGTCTTAGGCTGGAGCCTAAGACCAGTTTCTAGCATTGGGGAGCGACGACAAGGGATACCCTTCTACTAATACCCTCCCTGTACTTTTCTCACGACCCACTCTACGGTAGCCATCAAGAGCAACGCAATCAAGATCCACAAGAATGAGCTCAACTCCTCATATTTCTCTTGAGAATGAATCACATCAGCTGGTTTATTAGCTGTTAGGCTTGCCTTTAGGTCAGTGATGTTTTCTGGTTGATAGAAAGTCGCTCCTGTCTTTCTGGACAAATTTCTAAGCAAGTTAAAGTCTGCCGTAGTATTCAAGGCCTCCAAGGTCAATACTTTTACGGTAAACTCCCCAGAAGCGTACTCCTTCTTTCCTCCTAGCTTGGCCGAGGCGGCATACTGGTAAACACCTTCTTTTAGATCTCGGATATTGTACTGGAAATCCTTATGGGTATTCATATACGTATAGGCTTTGCTATTTCCTTCTTCATCTTTCAGAATTAGCTCAATTTCCTGACCTACCACCTCTTCGTATACTTCATTATAAACTTCTGTTTCAAAGACCACCTCATCCGTTTCATAAAACTCTTCACTTACCGGATATACCTTTAGCTTTCTGCGATCTTCCTTATTGGCCAGGTATTGTACGATCTTCTCAATAAAGTGATCCACGACTTCCTGCTTTTGATCTACAAGATATTCTTGTAATCTCCACATCCACAACCCATCACTTAACAGGACAGCCCTCTTTCTCTCATTTTGCTCCCCAAGCACCAGTAAAGGTTTTTCGGTTACCACAGTTCCTACTTGTTGATATAGCAGGACATTAGCTCCTCCCCCTAAAGCTACTTCACCAAAAGGAACATTCACTGGAGGCAGGGCATTCATCAGTTGCTCATCCTCTTCAGCATGCGTAAATAAATCAAACCCATTATTAAAGACTGCCGTCACCTTATCCCTTTGTCTTCCGGTGCCTTGCATACTGAGCAATCCATTGATCTTATTAAATGCATTCAGGTCAGTCAAGCCACCTACAATATACCAGACAGGCCATTGCTTTTTTTCTATATCCCTAAGGATATGGGATGCCGTGCCTTTTCGGTTAGGGAGCTGATGTAGAATCACCATTCCATACTTCTCATTCTTATTATAAGCAACCAGCCCTTTTCCTTTCATTCCAGGGATATGTACTTGCAACTCATAATTTTTATTTTTCTCTATGGCGGTCTTCAGGGTCTTAATATCAGGATGGGGAGAATCAGCCACTAATAAGATTTTCTCCTTTCCTTCTAATACATCAATATAAATATTCTTCTGATTATTCTCCTTGGTAAACTCTCCCTTTACGGGTGCAATACGCACCTGATAGCGCTTCACACCCTTGGTCTTTCCTTCCGCCAAAAACTTTATTTCTTCTACCCCTCCTTCTTCTTTCAAGGATACCTTTTGGGTTTTCAAAACACTCCCTTGATGCAATAAGGATACCGCTATTTCCTCTCCTGCAAACCCAGTATGCGCCACTTCTGCAATGATGGGAAATTTATTTCCTGTGTAGGTGATCTTATTACTGTAAACGGCTTTTAGGTTAAGATCTTTTTGTGGGAGCGTATCTCCTACACCTACCGTATATACTTGCATTCCATAGGGTACATACTCAGGTGAAAATCCCTGATTATAAATCCCATCTGATAATAACACTACCCCTGCCAGGTTTCTGTTCTCATATTGCTCCTGTATTCCCTTCAGCATTTGGCCGATATCAGAAGATTTTTGATCGAAAGAAGCCAATGTCAAGGATTCTTCCTCTTCCAATGTACGATCAAATGTTTGGAAAGAGACCTCAAAGTCCTCTCCTCTTAAGTCATTGGCCAACCCACCTAGGTTACGGAGAATATCCGTCAGTTGTGTAGAGTCTGTAATCAAGGGGATAGAATTAGAGTTATCTACAGCAAAGACCAATATGGGCTTCTCATAAATATTATTACGGTTCTTAATAAAAGGGCCTAACAGTAAGAATAGTAATACTGATAAAAGGGTTGCCCTTAATACAAAAAGCAGCCGATTGACCGTTGAAGACCAAGGAACATTTTTCTTGTTGTATAATAAATAGGCTAAGGCAACACCCACAATAAGGCAAAGGGGGGTATACCATAAGGAATACTCTGTGATAAGCTCAATCATAGAAGTGGAATAGATTACGATTCGATGTTTCCTTTTAATTTATTAGATTCGTATAAATTTTCATATGTTTTTAAACAACAATATAAGGGAGGCCATATAATTCCCCACAGAAAGCTCTACTTTTTTCACCTATAACTGAAAATCAAATAACGTGCGCATTACCAAGCCAATTTTTCAATACTATCAGCGTAAAGCTGTCTTATGGTTTAGCAAACGACTCAGAGCATTCCTTTTGTGGGGTGTATTTAGTGGCTTGTGTCTTAGTATTCTTGGTGTCTTAAATGTCCACTATTTTAAACCCGATAATATCAATCGTTTCTTTGAGCGTATGTTTTACGAGCAGCAAGAGTTGTTTCCTGAAAAAATGACCTCTACCCAGCTCACTAACAATAAGTTTGTATCGCCCAACATAGGACAACTCAATTATCCTCATTCCCTTGAAAAGAAAAGGGAACAAAACTTTTATGAGCGTCAACTGGAAATGTACAATGGGTATCGCACCTTTTTATTGACTCCAGAAGAAAAAGCCTCTGCACAGGCTTTTCAATTTATGATGTCCAATGCCTTAAAAGAAACTATTTTATTTCAAGACTTCGAGCAACCGTTTGACCCTATTCACGGCATACATCAGCAGTTTATTGACCTTATGCTCCATGCACATCAGATTCGCCGTATTTCTGATGCGCATGCCTATATAGAACGTCTCAACAACTTTGATAATAAAGTCGCCATCTACCTATCTGGCAAACCCTTGACTCCCTCTGAGTCATTGGACACGCTAAACACTGCTGCGGTAATCAACCGCAGAGAAGGGGAAAGCCTACCTACTGCTCTGGAGTATTTTGAAGTAAGAGATGGCTTTCATTACCCCAATACACTACAGCTAAAAGAAACCGAGCGACAACTACAACTATTACTCGAACTTCCCTTAGAAGAAAATCCTTTTTATCAGGACTTTCATAAAAAGCTAAGCGCTATTTCTTTTCCTTTAAACGAACAGGTAGAACATCGCCTTACCGTTGAACTTAAGCAAGCGTTGGAGGAAAGCGTCATCCCTTCTTTACACACACTTCTGGACTGTATCCAACGTTTAAAGCCTTATGCTGTACAAGAAATCTCTTTACAATATTATGAAGGGGGACACGAGTACTATACACACCGACTAGGAAAGAGCCTTGGACTGGATGAAGAAGCCCTAGTCATAGAAACCACTCCCGATTTACTGTTCCATACTGCACAAAAAGAAATACGTCAACGAAAGTCGACTCTTATCCATCTGTTGCAAAGCTATACTGGAGTGAACGATAGTAGTTTGAGAAACTTATGGTCTGTATTTAAAGAACAACAATCAACTTCATTACTCCATACACAAGATGAAATCAAAGCAGTATTTTCCTCCTTCATGGAAGATAGCAAATCTTATCATTTTCAGCAGTTAGGTTCTGTGGGAAGGAATCCTATACAATGGGATTTTGCACCAAACTACCTTTTCAGCACAATTTATACCCCAAAGAGTTTCCATTATGCCTATGGAAAACAGCAGCAACACTTTGCCTACCTTCCTAACAAGGCGGTATATAAAGAAGAGCTTCGATTGTGGGCGCTCTTACTAGGCTACACGGGGAGTTATTCTTATGTCCATGCCCTAAAGACACAGACAGATATTCCCTTATTTAGGCAATTCAATCCTTCGCCCTACCAAACGGAAGGATGGTCTTATTATTTACTTTCAAAAGTAGCTCCTCTCATTCACAGCGAGGACCCACTCGCCTTTGATATATACCTTAACTATCACATGTTGGTAAAGGCAGTACTTATGGCTGCCGATATTGGCATTCATGATCGACTATGGAATTACACAGAGGTAGAGCTGTTTGTAATGGAACATACCAAGGAAGAAAACTCCTCCATCCCTTCCCTAATACTCAATACCCTTTCCAGCCCTTCAGTTTCAGTCGCTTACTTCCAAGGCGATCAATGGGTTAGAAAGGTCAAGAAATCTGTCCCTACTGACAGGACAACTTCTGAATATTTTCCACGACTATTATATCTGGGTGGACTCCCTCAAAAAAGTGGGTTCCAATTATTAAATTCCCAGAAGGCGAACTAAATACTCTATGAACTTGGAACTTGTAGATTCAATCGGTATCCGTTATCTTTTCCACTGACTCCACAAACTAACTCCTTTATTCAATTTAATCCCCGTTCACTATGATTGCTAAAGAATTTATCAACCACACTTTTCCTTCTGTAAAAAATCAGGATATCACTGAACGCATCTTTGATTGGATGGATGAATACGGGGTACGACAACTGCCGGTTATTAACGACGGGGCTTATGTAGGTATTATTTCAGAAGACGAACTCTTTGAGCTAGACTTAGAAACAGGAGTAAACCTCAATAATCAGAAACTAAATTATAGAGATGTATTCATCGCTCCTTACACTCATTTATACGACATTCTCAATATCATTGGAGAGCACGACATTGAACTCGTCGCAGTGGTTGATGAGCATAATAAATTCCTAGGAACAATTCTGATCAAAGAACTGGTTCCTGCTATTGCCAAGATATTTGCCAGTCAAATTCCCGGAGGAATTATTGTACTAAAAATCGATGCTATACAATATTCTCTTGCGGAGATTAGCCGACTAATTGAAGCCAATGGGGTACGTATCTTGAGCAGCTTTGTGCAAGCAGTTCCGGATGATCCCAAAGTATTATTCATCACCCTAAAGCTAAACACTCAGGACCTAAGTCACGTACTGGCTACCTTGGAACGCTTCAGCTACCAGGTTTTGAATCAATTCAGCAACGTTCCTCTTAAAGACAATAGTTCGGAACGCATACAGCTGCTACTCAAATACCTTGAAATGTAGATTTTTTGCCGCACTTTCTCGAAAAAGTGATAATTTGCACCAATTAACAAATTGACTTCTGAGCAAAGGTATGAAAATAGGGATACACAGTCGTTCCATGGATCCTTCCAAGAGCGCATACATTTTAAATATTGTCAAGGAGATTGCTTTAAGGGAAAATGTAGAAACCTGGCTTTCGGCAGAATTGATTGAGTACATCACCTCTTCCCTGCCCTCAGAAAGCCTCCCCACACACATACCTTTTGTTGGTTACGATGATTTGGGACCTATTGACATTCTGGTCAGCATTGGAGGTGACGGCACCTTGCTTCACTCCCTGACCATGGTCCGAGAAAGACATATTCCTATTTTAGGAATCAATGCTGGACGTCTAGGTTTTTTAGCAACCACCTCCAAGGATAAAGTAAAAACAGCTGTAGATGCCTTACTCAATGGTTACTATACCATTGAGCAACGCAGTATGATTGCCCTGGAATCTAATATTGATGTTTTTGATGGGTTAAATTTTGGTCTGAATGAGTTTACAATTTTAAAAAGAGATACTTCTTCCATGATACAGGTCAACACTTACCTGGATGGGGAATACCTTAACTCTTATTGGTCTGATGGACTAATTGTCTCTACACCTACCGGTTCTACAGGATACTCTCTAAGCGTAGGAGGTCCTGTCGTCATGCCTAATACAGGAAACTTCATCATAGCTCCTGTGTGCCCCCACAACCTGAACGTTAGACCTCTAGTAGTTTCTGACTCCAGTGTAATTTCTTTTCAGATAGAGGGACGAAGTAGAAATTTTTTAGTTTCTTTGGACTCCAGATCGAAAAAAGTGGACGATACGGTGAAACTAGCCGTACGCAAATGTCCCTTTTATGCTAATTTGGTAAAATTTAATGAGGATAACTTTTTGAGTACG
The DNA here is from genome assembly GCF_039543525.1 of Algivirga pacifica. Lineage (NCBI taxonomy): Bacteria > Pseudomonadati > Bacteroidota > Cytophagia > Cytophagales > Flammeovirgaceae > Algivirga > Algivirga pacifica. The sequence continues at coordinate 3,819 of NZ_BAABJX010000039.1, read as the reverse complement.
TTACGTTTAAAACTCAATTGGGGAATAGATGCCCGAAATTAACCACCAAGATTAAAAATATTAGGTACGATATATGCTGAGAACACAATAAAATCCTGTTCCTTACGTGGTATATTTGTAGCATTGTACCTTATCAGAACAAAGGAATGGCTTTAGCTAAAGGCTCTATAAATTATTTTACTATATGAGAAAATTTCGAATTTTTATTTTACTCATTACGCTAATGTGTCTTAGCGGTATATCCTATGGACAAAGTCGCTTTTCCATATATACTAAGGGATATGCTCGTTTTACAAAACCTAAACGTTATTGGAGTGTTGGAGGAGGTGTAAATGCCTCTCACTATCTTGGAGATGTTGCCCCAAGTGCTAACCTTGGTAGTATGGACTGGAGAAAAACAAAACCCAGTCTGAGTTTATTTGCTATGAAGCGTCTTCTTCCAAGGTTTTCTGTTCGATTCATGTTTACGCAAGCCCTAATTGAAGGGGATGATGCCAATGCAAATATCGGCGTTGACGTCACAGAAACCAACACACAAGGGGGAGCCATTGCGGGCTTTGATAACTTCTTCAACCCTGAAAATGCTGGTCGATTTGTGCGTAACTTACATTTCCGAAATAATATCACGGAACTCAACACCATGATCGTTTATGACTTCATCAAAAATGATGGATTATACTATAGACGTCGTCGTTTTCCAATTCCATATATTTCAGCGGGTATAGGGGTGTTTTATCACTCTCCAATGGCAAGGGATGTCGATAACCCTGATAAATGGGTACATCTACGCTCTAAGCAAACTGAAGGGGTCAGTTATCTGCCTGTTGCCTTGGCTATGCCATTAGGCGTTGGTGTCCGTTGGAGAATCACCAACAAGCTTGATATTGCAGCAGAAGCGACTGTTAGATATACTACGACCGACTACCTAGATGATGTTAGTAGTGAGTTTTATGCTTCTGCAGAGGATATGAACTCTACGGATGCTTATCGCTATGCTTATCGTGCCCATGAAAATTACGGTAAACTAGGAGATGACCTTCAGTATCTAGAATACCTAACAAGGGCTTATGAGGGCGGAGCTCCTAACCCTACAGATTATAATGAATTTACCGAGATCGGGGAAATCAGAGGAGATCCTACCCAAAAAGACGTTTATGTCAATATAGGTATCCATGTGAACTATATCTTCAGAGGAAACTTAAAAACACCTCGCTATCGATATAGATAAATAAAAACATACCGGTTCTAAAAACGCTTTTGATACATTAAAATCAATGGCGTTTTTTTTTGAACTAAAAACATACTTTTAAATAAAACGGCTTACTTTTTGATTCATTCCCCATACTATTCCACATAATTTATCGTAACATTATGTAGGGCACAAATAAGGTTCAATAATGATTCACTTTTTTTAACCTGCCGTTTTTTTGGTTAGATTTTTGAACATTTACTTGCCGGGTATAAATAAACGACGATTTACCAGCTCAAAAAGCAATATTATTATGTCAAAATTCATTGTTAGGAGTTTTCTATTTTTTTGTACACTTCTATTTATCCAAAATATTTCTTATGCTCAAAATGATTGGGAGATGGGATTTGCCATTGGTCCTAACGCCTACACCGGCGACTTGGCAAAGTTTTACCCAGACCCTAGCAATACAAGAGCCAGTGTACAGTTAAACTACCGAAAGCATTTTAATAATTTTTTCATTTGGAGAAGTCATCTCACCACACATTGGGTCACAGGAAGTGGCACATTAAATGAAACCTTAAATAGTCCTACTACTGATTTTACTATTGTATCACCAGAGCTGGCTACAGGATTTGAATATAATTTTCTACCCTTCAGAACAAGCTGGAAAAGCAGGGAAAAAATGACCCCCTATATTTTTGGAACTCTAGGGGTTAGCTATCAACGCTATGTTGATCGTCCAGACATCAATACAACAGGAGAGTTTCCATCCCACTTCTCCGCAGTATTGCCTGTTGGGTTTGGATTAAAATACAAGATCAGTCGTTTCTGGAACTTCCAAATAGAATGGAGCTCTTCTTATCATCTTTCTGACAACCTGGAAGGAATAAGAAAATATGATGACCCTGCACAAGTCCCTTACAATACAAGTAATATGGACATGATCCATCACCTTTCTTTTGGATTTGTATACAATAGAGTTAGTGTTAAATGTCCATCCAGAAGTTTTCCTAAGTTATAAGGATGAAGGATGAAAATTAATGAGATCATTCCTTTTTCCTTCATCCTTTTTTCTTTTTCCTTTTATTGAAGCAACCGCTAGGGTTGCTTTTTTTGTATCTGATCAATAGTATTTTACAAAACGATAGAAAACCTATTCCAAAAACATCTGTTATATAATCGTACGATCTTACCAATTATTGATTGTCGCTGATTATTATTAAGGTTGAAAAAATAATCGTCATACTACTAGCCAGCTCTGTTGGGTAGTGTGACGGATAAATATTCAAACTTAATTATAAGCAGTAAATGATTAGCGATAACCGATAAGCGTTTTAAATGGAGTATAAACTATTATGAAAAACTTTGAATTCAGAAATCCTACTAAACTGTTGTTTGGTGAAGGACAAATAGCCAACATTAAAAATGAAATTCCTTCCGGAAGTAAAATATTAATGGCATTTGGAGGAGGAAGTATCAAGAAAAATGGTATTTACCAACAAGTAATGGATGCCCTTAGCGATTATGAAGTGATTGAGTTTGGAGGCATTGAACCTAATCCTCACTATGAAACACTTATGAAAGCAGTAGAAATCATTCGTGAGAAGGGTGTTAACTTTATTATGGCTGTCGGTGGTGGCTCAGTGATTGATGGTGTAAAGTTCATCTCAGCAGCAGCGCCTTTCACACAGGATGATCCATGGAAAATCCTTACTGACCGACTTGGCAAAGAGCTAAAAGAAGCTATTCCTTTTGGAACCGTACTAACACTTCCTGCTACAGGTTCTGAGATGAACTCCGGTGCTGTTGTCACCAAGGCAGCTACACAAGAGAAGCTTTCTTTTGGAGGGCCTTTAGTATTCCCTAAGTTCTCCGTATTGGATCCTAATGTAGTTGCTTCACTTCCAGAACGTCAAATTGCCAATGGAGTTACTGATGCCTTTACACACGTACTGGAACAATACCTTACTTATCCTGCTGACGCGCCATTGCAGGACCGATTTGCCGAAGGTATTCTTCAAACGTTAATCGAGATAGGGCCAGACATTATAAAAGATCCATCCAACTATCAGGCAGCAGCAAACTTTATGTGGTGTTGTACCATGGCCTTGAATGGATTGATCCAACAAGGGGTACCAACCGATTGGGCTACCCATATGATTGGTCATGAGCTAACGGCTCTTTACAATATTGATCATGCCAGAACACTGGCAATCATTGGTCCTAACCTATACCGTGTGATGTTTGAAAACAAGAAAGACAAACTACTACAATACGGTCAACGTGTATGGGGAATCAAGGAAGGATCCGAAGAAGACAGGGCACAAGAGGCGATCAATAAAACGGTTGAGTTCTTCCATAGCCTGGGAATTCAAACAAAAGTCTCTGACTACACCGAGGACTATCAAGGCACTTCTGACATTATCGTGAAACGTTTTGAGGAAAGAGGCTGGAAAGGACTTGGAGAAAGAGCTGATGTGACCCTTGACAAGGTGAAGGAAATTGTAGAAATGAGCTATTAATGTTTTTGATGAAGAATTATTAATGAAAAATTTTCAATTAATAACTGAGCTTTCGCTCAGTTAATCTTTGGATAAAACATAATTATCCTGAGGAGAGTACTCAAG
>NZ_BAABJX010000038.1:100121-100652 GCF_039543525.1 Algivirga pacifica | reverse complement strand
GCTTACATCTACACTCGATAAATCCATTGTTCCGCTAACCGATACATCCGTAAAACTAGATGCCCCTGTAACGGATAATGTACCACCCATCGATGTGTTATCTGACACTGCCAAGGTCGTTAAACTGGATGTGCCACTGGAACTCAAATCAGTGAAACTTGACGCTCCTGTTACAGATAACATACCTGTCATACTCGTATTATCTGATACTGCCAAGGTCGTTAAACTTGAACTACCTGCTACCGATAGATCTCCTCCTACTGTTGCGCCTCCACTTACATCTACACTCGATAAATCCATTGTTCCGCTCACCGATACATCCGTAAAACTGGATGCCCCTGTAACGGATAATGTACCACCCATCGATGTGTTATCTGATACTGCCAAGGTCGTTAAACTGGAGGTGCCACTGGAACTCAAATCAGTGAAATTGGACGCTCCTGTTACAGATAACATACCTGTTATGCTCGTATTATCTGATACTGCCAAGGTCGTTAAACTTGAACTACCTGCTACCGACAGATCTCCTCC
>NZ_BAABJX010000038.1:0-100068 GCF_039543525.1 Algivirga pacifica | reverse complement strand
GACGTGTTATCTGATACTGCCAAGGTCGCTAAACTGGAGGTGCCGCTGGAACTTAAATCCGTGAAACTGGAGGTGCCTGTTACAGATAACATACCTGTTATGCTCGTATTATCTGATACTGCCAAGGTCGTTAAACTTGAACTACCTGCTACCGACAAATCTCCTCCTACTGTTGCACCTCCGCTTACATCTACACTCGATAAATCCATTGTTCCGCTGACCGATACATCCGTAAAACTAGATGCGCCTGTAACCGATAATGTACCACCCATCGACGTGTTATCTGATACTGCCAAGGTCGCTATACTAGAGGTTCCGCTAGAACTAAAATCAGTGAAACTGGATGCCCCTGTTACAGATAACATACCTGTCATGCTCGTATTATCTGATACTGCCAAGGTCGTTAAACTTGAACTACCTGCTACCGACAGATCTCCTCCTACTGTTGCGCCTCCGCTTACATCTACACTCGATAAATCCATTGTTCCGCTAACCGATACATCCGTAAAACTGGATACCCCTGTAACGGATAATGTACCACCCATCGATGTGTTATCTGATACTGCTAAGGTCGTTAAACTGGAGGTGCCACTGGAACTCAAATCAGTGAAATTGGACGCGCCTGTTACAGATAGCATACCTGCCAGGCTCGTATTATCTGACACTTCCAAGGTCGTTAAACTGGAGGTGCCACTGGAACTCAAATCAGTGAAACTGGACGCGCCTGTTACAGATAGCATACCTGCCAGGCTCGTATTACCTGACACTTCCAAGGTCGTTAAACTGGAGGTACCACTGGAACTCAAATCAGTGAAACTAGACGCGCCTGTTACAGACAACATACCTGCCAGGCTCGTGTTATCTGATACTTCCAAGGTCGTTAAACTGGAGGTACCACTGGAACTCAAATCAGTGAAACTTGATGCGCCTGTTACAGACAACATACCTGCCAGGCTCGTGTTATCTGATACTTCCAAGGTCGTTAAACTGGAGGTGCCACTGGAACTCAAATCAGTGAAACTGGACGCGCCTGTTACAGATAGCATACCTGCCAGGCTCGTATTACCGGCTACTGATAAGTCTCTATCAATAGTAACCATTTCTGAAAAAATTCCGGCCCATTTGTAAGAAGGTGTACCTAACGTAATAGAGGGGACTAAAGGATAAAGAGCTTTTCCTGAAAAATCAAGTTCTTTTATTGACATCAAAGATCCTGCTGATGAATTCGAATTTTCAGAATTTTTATCTTTCTTTTGAGAAAATCCCACCAAAGAATATAGTGACAATAATAAATAAAAAAGTATACCTTTTCTCATCTAAATAACTGTTTTTGATTCACAACAATAACTTGATTCTGGATAAAAAATCTATCTAACTACTTTCAGGAGATTGTAAAAGTAAATACTTCCCAAACCTACTTTTCTATAGAAAAAAGTCTCTAGAATAATAAATTGAAACATATTCTTATACTCATAATAAATGAGTATTTATTTACCGAAACCAATCCTTACAACCCAAGGTGAAGAATTAACCGGAGTGCTTTCTTGATATGTTAAATTTCTCATAATATTAATTGAATAAGAAAATAACCCACCTATACTAAATTGATGTTTAGCTCCAAAATAAATGGAGCTACACCAGACTCTTTTGTATTCCTCGATTCTATAATCTGAAGCATTAATACTTTCTACCTCCAACTGCAGTGAAGGCCAAAATTGGCTAGGGTTATACATCCCCTGTAATCTACCTCCATAAGAAACTAAATCTCCATATTCTTTTACTCTTGAAAAAGAGAGTAAGGGCATCATCGATAGTACCCATGGTTTTACTTTTTGTTTATTTTGTTTTCCAAAACGATATGAAATATTAGGAGCTAACTCAACTCCTATTGGTTCTTGAATACTTATGTTAAGTTCTCCTCCCAACTTCAAAAATTGACTTAGATCAAAATCAGGCTTAGGTAATTCAACCCTATTAATTTCTTTATCGATGTAGGGCATATCTGTTGAAAAAGAAAAACGAAAATCCCACGGTTCTGATGTACTTTCAAAATCTCCTTTATTCATTCTCAACTTACGAAACAAACTCATTTCAATATTATTAGATGACGTCACTCGAAAAGAATACCCTATTCCTAGTAAATAATCAGCTTTCCAATTCAAAGATTCAATTTTCCATTTGTCCACATATTGCCTTGATACCGTTTGAATGAGTCCTCCATATTCTGCCTGTAGATAAGGCAACCATTTCTTGTTAATAGGCTTGTAACGTAAAAAAAACCTACCACCCAAATCAAAAGCTGTTTGTAGACTATCATATACTCCTAATATTTTTGGACCTATACCAAAAGTGAGTGATTTACTTAACGGAAGCTTCACAGCAGGAGCATACTGTATTTTCATGGAGTCTCCTTGAGGTATACTGAATACTTGTTCTGTATCTATAGATTGAGTAACCAATTTAAATAAGCTAATTAAAGGTTGTGATTTATTGTCACTCAAATACTCTAACCGATCCTTAAAAGTTAATACTTGTTTCAATTTCCCTTTACCCTTTGCCTTTACTTCCTCCATTTTCACTTCTGATTCCCGCTTTAATTTATCTATCTTACGATCACTCAAAACTAAAGGAAAACCCATTCCTACATTTATAAATGGATGCTGCTTTTCTATTCCCCCTTCTATCTTAACATGAAAAAGATATTTTTGAAAAATATTAATATTATACCCTATAGCTCCAGAATATATATGAGATAACTTGCTAGTTTCAACTTTCCTATCACTAGACGTAAGGGGCAATAAAGGTACAGATAATGCATATGCCGATTCTACAAACCATTTTTTATAAATGCTATACCTAACCGCTGACCTCCCCCCTACTTCATACTTAATATTATTATAGTTTTCGACATTCATCAAAGTCGAAATCTGAACAGTCCAATGAGCATAATTTAAATTCCCTCCCAAATAACCTTTCAAACACTTATTGGGAAAAGAAAGAGAAACACCTGTTTCAGGTATAAATTTAAAATTGAAAGGTAAAGTATCTACTTCAGTAGCTAAAGCGCCAGTAAAGTCATTTTTCTTCACCTCTATTTTTTCATATATAACTTGAGATAAAACAGTCGTTTTAACATTTAAAAAAAGGATTATTAAAATCAATAAAAATCTCACTTTCAGTATTATTTTGTTGAGCAAACTTATCTTTCAAAATAAACACAACAAAAACATTATTAGATTTTTAATATTTATTCTTTCTTTTTTCATACATAAAATATAAAACAATGTATACAGTTAATCACTATAGATATAATCTAAACTAGATCATCCCACCAAACCGGATACTGCAAATTCTCCACAATCAGAAAATCCGCCAAGTCCGCCCCTTTCTCCCGCATCAAATGCGAAGCATTATCCTCCAGTATTCGATCTACTCTCACCTCTAACTTCAATCGCTTACGAAGATAAAAAGCGACTTCAGACCATTTCTCATAAGGCTGCAATCCTCCTGTTTTCCCTAAATCAGGAAATAGGATCACTTTTCTCCCTTGTAATACCTTTGCTTTTTCAAGGGTCAATCCGCCCAGGCTTCCGGTGGCTAGCCATAGGTATTGGGGAAAGAAAAAGGAAGCAATCAATGCGGATTTCTCACTTTCTACTACCGCAACAGGTAGTGTTGCCGCCCATTCACGGTTGAGCAGATGTTCTCCAAAGAATGGTTCTGCTGGCAAGGCATAGTTTTCTTTGTACAGCAACTTATGGACAGACGTTACCAAGCCTCTCCCATTCACTTTTACCCGCTTAATGTCGTCTAAGGAAGTGTCCAGGACATTCGGACACTGTCTGTAGGCCATAACTTTTCCACGTCGGACTTGCTGGTTGTGGGCGATATACCAGAAAATAATCGGCGATTGATCAAATCCTCTGAACCGATAGGTACTGCCGGACAGCAAGTAACGATCTATCACTACTCCTGCTCTGCTTTCTCCGAAATACGTATAAAGAAAACCCATCAATGGGTTAGGAATATGCCGGGCATAGGTACGTAAAGGAAGCTTTTGATCTAATAGGGTTGTCTTTTCTGTCTGAGACACCTCTTGTTGTCGTGGTCCATCGAATAAAATACGGCTCGATTGCTGAAACGGAAGCTTATAGGAATCCGTCCATGACTGTATCATTTTAGTGTCTGTCCCGGACGGAGTATGGACCGCAACACGGGTCGAATTGGGTCGGGATAACAGTCTGTTAGGTTGGTGTATAGAGGACAACACCTCATTTTCTCTCCCTATTCCCCCTATATCTGCCACAACAGCGACCGCTTCCTGAAAAGACAGCTTATGATAGTGCTGTACAAAGTGAATAGCATCTCCTCCATGTCCGCAGGCAAAACATTTATACATATTACGACCTACAGACACCGATAAACTAGGTGAATGGTCTTCGTGAAAGGGACAAATCGTCCAATAATCCTTTCCTTTTCGCTTTAAGGAAAGAAAGCGCCCCACCACCTCCAAAATGGAGACGGTACGGACGCTGTCCAAAATAGATTCGAAAGTCAGCATAAGCGATAAGCATTAAATGAATGATGTTGTGGTCGTCGTTGCGGCAGGTTGCAGTAGCATTTCATTGATCATATACATCCCATCCTCTTCCCGCTTATAGACAAACGCATATTCTATCATCTCCTTGATCCGTTTCTTGGCGGTACTTTCGCCAATGGAACGGGCATTTTTATCCAGTTGTACCTCCACCTGATAACTCTTTTCCATACAACGCTTAACGAACTCCTTATGCGTAATCGCTGCCCCGGTCTTAAAGCAAGCCAAAGCGAGTTGCTGTCGTTGTTGCCGCTTGCGGGTTTCCTTATCAAAGGCAAGTGCCGCTGTTTCTTTTTGTTCTCCGGACAATTGGGTTACCCGATGCAGTGTCTTATCCCAACCAAAATAGACTGGCTCAAAATCCTCACTTCCACGAATCATACGAGCCTCAATTTGGTGTATTCCCTCTTTCTTCTTTACCGTGATTGCTCCTCCACACTTTCTGTCTGCCTCACTCCCTAAATGTCCCCGCAACTTGTCTGAGTTGCCGCCGTTGAGGTGCAAGTATAAAACAATCGCCGTCTGTAATTCCTCTGCTTTTCCCATCATGGTATTGATCACCTGAAAGCTTTCCTCTGCATTGTTGGGATCACTCACCAAGTCCGCTATACCGTCAATTAACCACAAATGGGTGTCTGGATATTCTTTCATCAAAGACAGTACTGCTTTCAGACGTTGCGGAGCCGTCATGGTCCGGAAGTTATAAATATGCAGATTGGAAGGTTCCTGCTCTACCCCCAACAGATGACAAACGGTCTTTCTGACCTTGTCGGTATAACCGTTGGGCTGCTCGGTATCAATATAAATCACAGGCTTGCCTTCCGCATAGACAGAACGAATCTCCAGGGTATCCAGCTCATCAGAAATCTCCTCCATAAGGGCTGTTGCGAGCATAAAGGCAGCAATAGACGTTTTTCCAGCTTTCGGCAGCCCCGCAACAAAGGAGATATCGCCCTTAATCGCAAAGGTGCTTTCTCGAATGGTAATCATAGGCACTATTTCAGGAATTTGGGTTTGATGGGTAATCCGGAATCGGTGCAAATAACTTAAGGACATATATTCCGAATCCTGCACAGACTGTTCTTCCACAGCCTTAGTAATACTTTCTTTTGCATACTTTTCGTTCGTATGCGATATATTGATTATACTCATGTAGTTTAAGACATTTGGAAAACCCCTCTCCCGCATTCATGCCGTTGGACAGGGGCTTTTTTGTGGTTAATCATTGATTAGTTGCGGCCAAAATTCTTTACCGATTCCGCATAGATATAGATCTTCCCTCCGGTCGATTCCTGATATCCCTCTAAAGCTCCCTTGTTGAAGAGATTTCTCACCTGGGTTTTGCTCATTCCTAATCGGTTGGCCGCTTCCAAAACAGAGTAAGTGGATTTGTCTACATCCCCATTTTTAAGATCAATGATTTCCTGTCTTAAAGTCTCAATGGTCTGTTTCAATTCATTCGTCTCCGCAACAATGATATCTCGAATGGTTTCTTTAAACAATTCTTTATAGACGTTCTGTGTCATTTTTACTACATTTGGTTATTGAATATAATTAATGAAGCTCCTCCATACGCCCGCCAAGTTGTACGGAGGGGCTTTTTTTCTGCTGGTTGTTATTTTTGGGAAGACATCTTTTCCAGTCTGCTGATTTTCCGTTTGACCTTGCTGTTGTGTTCCCGGATCTTTTCTTCTGCCAACTCCAACAGCATTAGTGCTTGCCGCAACGGAGTTGAAAGCTTTTTGCATTGATGAATTTGCTTTTTGGTTTCCTCTAAAGGATACTTGAAAGCCCACACGTGCGCATCGCCCAATGCCTGCAATGCCTCATTTTTTTCGGTTATTGTCATGTTGTCGCATACTTGTTTAAATACTCTTTTACTTGTAGTGGATTAAAACCGATTCGACACAATGCCCTCATGTCCCGACAGCCACCACGAATGGCCGCAACGATCAAGTCATGCTTACTACTTTCACATGTAATGCCTGTTTCTCTTGATTCTTCTTGTGTTTTCAAAGGTTTTTCAGGTCTTTGAAAGCCAATCTGAACAGGTTCCTGAGCAACTGTTTTTGCACTACTTGCCTCATTACTTGTCTCACTACATGCACTACTTGTCTGTGGAAGTGCCATGACTTGGGGCGCTCCTTTCCACAACTGCATGAGTTCCTGAATACGATAGTTCCCGGTAAACCAATCCTCTTGTTCCCTGGATACCAGCAACTGCATTTCCTCTACGACCATCTTGTGATAATAAGGGATATACCAATTAACCAACAAGATCAATAAGTCCACCAACAACGCCATAACCACAAAGACCATCGCATTGCTTTCCGTATTTGCATTCGCCAATGCTAATGCCTGCACTTTTTCTTCCCGCAATGCCTTCTCATTGCGGTGGTATTTTTCCTCCAATGTCTTTAACTGCTCCTGATAATTGAGCAATTGCTTATTCTCCGATGCCGAAAGCAATCCTCCCCAACGGGTTTCCTTATACTTTTCAATCGCTTCCATCTTGGTGGCTATGTCTTGTTTTTCTTGCTGCAACGAGGTCCACAATGAGTCTTCTTGCTGCTGATAGACCAAAGCAACTTTGCGAACTTCCCCATCCATCTCCTTATACAAAGCTTCTGCTCCATTGACCGACATATACACACTCCCAGCTGAGAATAATAGCGCCAACACTCCCAAATAAATAGAGCTTTTGATACCGCTATAATAGTTGCGGAAACTTACCGTCACCATCTCTGCCTTTGCAAGCTCCCATCCTCCCAACAACACTCCCGCAACACCTACCGCAACCCACTCCGGAAAGAGTTTTAACAATAGGGCAGACATAAACCATATGCTGGTCCCTATTCCCAAGGCAGCCAATAACCAACGAGACACCTCTGCCATTCGCTTAAACTGCTTGTTCCGTTCGCCGTAAAAGCGAGGGGTATTTTGATCCAGAGACTCTTCTACTTGTTTCACATACTGTTTTAGGCTTAATACATCTTTCATGATTCTAGTTTGGGTTACATGATTATCTATTCTGAATAATTAATATTTCTGATTTCATACCCTCCCAAACACACAGCAACAACCCCGCAACAAGCACTGTAACATAAAGACACAATACCCTTATAATCATAGAGGCTAGAATACTAATAGGAACCAAAAAGAAGGTCTTACCTTCAATTTCTATCACAACTTTAAAATGGGGAAATTGAATGACCACAGGTTTGTAGTCAGAGTACTGGTAGATCATAAGCCACAGCTTATAACCTACCAATCGAAGAAAGTCAGCAACGTTGTACACTTTCATGTTTTTGGTATTAAAGGTTTAAAAATGATCCATTGCGAACCTCCAAAAAAATCAATACCTTTAAAGACTTACTTATGAAGAGCCTTACAGGTTACGATTAAGGAAGTTCATTCTTGCCCTTTTGGAGACTTGCTTGCCGGCGGTGATCCATTAGGGCTTTTTCGTATGTAATAATAATCTACTACTTCAGATCCTCATCACTAATCAGGTCTTCCATCTCGACCATAAACATCTCTGCTATTTTCTTTAGTTGAATATAGCTTGGGTCCTTTCTGTTCTCACGAAACATCGCGAATTCTTTTGGGTTAGAACCAATTGCCTTGTACCAGTCCCTTGTTGCTCTAAATCGAAAGCCTCTTTGTTCAATGTTTTGGATTACGTCGTTGATCTTATTCATTGTGTTTTAGCATTTTAAATTTAAAAGTATCATATTTTATATCATTGATATCAATTTACACAACAATGATATTTAAATATATTCACTAAATCAACAATGTGAGTCATATTTTTATCAATAATCATGACATTCTGAAAAGCATCTCTAACGTTTCGCCATACATATGTCATACATATGTCATACATTTGTACTACTGAGTATTACCCAGTAATATTAAATACTACCGAAATACTTTTTACGGCATAGCTAACAACAACAGATTTCAGTGTGATCATGCATAAAACAATATCAGATACTATTAAGGATATTAGAGAACGACTTAGGATAAAGCCTGTTGAGGTAGCGAATAAACTCGGTATGGAGAGAGGAAATTATTCTAGGTTGGAAAAGAGAGGAGATAAGCTGACCTGGGAACAAATCTGTAATATTGCAGATGCCATGAAAATCCCTCCTTATCAGATCATTCAAGAAACCTACAATCTGCAGCCTACTAACAATGGTGAGATTACTTCTCTAGAAAATAAAATCAAACATCTAGAAAGTATTATTGATGCATTAACCAGGAAAGACCGTAGCACCCTTATTTCTCTGGAAAAAGTCGGAGCAGAATATATCTGTATGTTACTTTTGAAAAACATACAAACAATGTTTCTATACCTTAAACCTTATGGCTCCACTATTACAAAAAAAGACTATTGTGAAGGGCTCGCGAATCAAGTTCGACACATCAATTTACAATTGTCCTCTAAAGATAACGTACTCGTATCACAGCTGGTAAAACTTTTGGAACCTTGTCCAGAAGACCGACCCTTAGTTCAATTACTAAAGGAGTATTTACAAGTTGACAATGTCAATGAGTTAATGAAGTATCTTTTATTTAAAGATAATCTTCAGTTAGATATAGTTTTCAAACAGGTAGTAGAACTTTCAAAGATACAATCCAATCATGAAGATGGTAGAACTTATGCAGAGATCACCTTCCTCATCAAAGAGCGAACTGACGAAAAAATCAGTGATAAGGTAATTGAAAAGATGTTCTTTCCGATAGGCGTAGATAGCGAAACTGGAGAAGAATAATAGCATATCGAAAAAAGGGTAATAGCCACCTGCTTAAACATGGCTATTACCTACTCGATAGTTTATTCAGGCAATTGATAGTAAGTATTTCGGGCTTTTCCCTTTTTCTCTATCCACGCCTTATTGACCATTTCTTTCAACAACTCCCTGATCCTACTTTCCTTTAACTAAAGGAGCTCCTCCACCTCTTTGGACTTAATACTTCCATGAGCATACAAGTACATTAGCACTTCCCTTTCCTGCGCATTAGAATCCGACAGTATCCGACGGTTCTCCACCAATTTTAAAGTTAGGTCAGGTTATTTCCCCCTATAGATATAACAACCCTAACCTAACCCTATATATAAAGATAGCCAACCATACACTAGTAGCTACTTCTTTATCAATATCCGAATACATCAAAAGTATCCGACGGTCGAATAGTAAGAATCCGACGGTATCCGACGGTTCTCCTCCAATTTTAAGGTTAGGTCAGGTTATTTTCCCCTATAGATATACTAACCCTAACCTAACCCTATATATGAAGATAGCCACCCAAACACAGGTGGCTATTTCTTTATCAATAATCAAAGCCTGACATTACTTTCTCCAGTTGACTTTCCGGAACATACTTCGCATAGATGAGTGTACTCTTATAATCCTTATGCCCTAGCAAAGTTTGTAAGTCCTTCAACGTACAACCACCTCTCCTCAAAAGGTTGATTGCAAAAGTATGACGGGCAGAATGTGTCGTGATCTGTTTATCAATGCCAGCAATCTTCATAACCTCCTTAAGGTACTGGTTCGTCTTCGTATTACTCAATATATGGTATTGCCCCAATAGCAACTCTTTCGCTCTGGGAACAATTGGAACCGCTACATGGCTTTTTGTCTTTGACATCATTATACGAAACGTATCTTCTCCTTTATAAAGATTGAACTTCGCATAGTCAGAAAAACGAAATCCTGTATAACAAGCGATCAAGAAGTAGTGTAAGACATTGTGTAGCCTTGAGGGTAGCTCTCCACTATCCAGAAAGGCATTTAGCTTCTGTACCTCATCTGGCTCCAGGATCTCCTTCTCTGTAGGCTCATGCTGGAAGCGAATACTCTTGAAAGGATCATTATCCGTCAAATCCCTTTCCCTGGCAATTCGGATATACGTCTTTATCAGCTTCAATTTCATATTGGCCGTATTGCGGTTGTTCCCTTCCTGGAACATCAACCACTCCAACAGCTTATTCAGAAAGTCTTTGGTGATCTGGTTAAATGCCAGTTGCGGTGAGAACTCCCTGATACGATTCAATCTGTTGAGCTGGCAACGATGCGTATCATAGGCAATCTCCTTCATTCGGAAACGTCGGTTGATCTCTTCCTCTGCAAACGAATAGAAGCAATCCGTACTTCCTCCATGATAAGCCTTCTTTAGCAGGTCATACGTGATCGTCACACCCTGCAGCTCCAGACGATCCACAATATCATCCATGGTCCGCTTCGCCTTGTTGAGTTTCATATTGAGGGCCTTATCCCTTGGATGCTCTCGCTTCACTTTATCCAGATCTTTCTCCTCAATCCAGAAGCGAGGATCTATGCTCTCCTTGAGGTTCATGCTATGGACCTTTCGCCCAATAAAGATATTCAGGTAAATGGCACAAGTGCCGTCTTTCTTTTGGTAGCCTTTTCTTAGTGTCAATTTCGTCTTCGTAGCCATGTCTTTTGCCTTGTTATGTTTTACAAATTTTTCCGTGTTCGTGACGATTGTAAACCGATTGTCACAACATTGTAAAGCAAAAGTGGTATCAAGGTGGGCGGGCAGCAATTTCTGTGTAAAAGAAGTATGCCCTTACGGGGCCGTAAGAGCATATTTTGCGCAAAATGCGCATTTTGTAATGAGGGTAGTAGCACCACCAGAGCATGAGTCTGGTGGTTTAAATTACTCATTTAAAGGGCTTTAGCATTTACAAATGCTCGACGTAACCGAATCCGTAACCTCTTGGTGTCAAAATATAGCTGACTGTCGTAACAACCAGCTAACGAAGTGGTTAGGACGCCCTAACAATTACGCCATTAAGCTTTCCCAGTCGGACTTCTTTGCCTCCCCCCATCAGGGATTGGAAACGTTGTATGAAGTCGTCGTGTGCCGCAACGGTCTTTTTGATACTGGACAGTTCTTGAATTACTTTGTCCATTTTTGAACTTAAATTACCATTTTGGTCCTGTTGCGGTATTTTGGGTTCTAACTCTTCTGAATTAAAAGGCTCTCCTTCTCCCTTCAGCAACCAGTTATAGTCTACTTGTGGAAAGTCATCCATCACCTGCAACAGGTTTTTTGAAGGGATTAGGGTTTCCCCTGTAATCCATTTACGAAATGCTCTCTCCCCTACGCCAAAGCGTTCTGCGATTCTTATATAGTCACTTCTGCTTTGGATATCATAGAGTTCAGAAAGTCTTTTTCCTATATTATCCATATCAATGATTGAATATTTTATTCTAAATGAATAATTTTTTCAATTAATAATTGACACTTTGAATTTTTTATTCTTACATTTGAATCGTGTCATCCACAATGTACTTATAATTCCATAAAAATGGAAGAGTGTTTTCAAAGTTGGAACTAAAAAACCTAAAAATAGGCGATTTAAGGCATTGAGGGGAGACTAGACGTACAACATAATTGTACTTACTATTCAATTGTTTTACTCAAAGTTGCTCAAAATTCACGGATTATGACTGCTTCAACTGCCTCAAAAACTGTATTGAATCCAGAATACCAACAATTCTACCCTATTCTTCAATTTATCGGTAAGACTTTCAAAAAACCGGAAGTCTACCTCTTCAAGGAGATCTTTAAAGGTTCTTATCTGCGCTGGGAGTACTTCTATTTTGAGAAGTATTACAAGAAAAGATCCAGTGACCGTTCCTTCCCGGAGCTTTATCTAGACTTGGACAATAAGCATCGATTGATGGTTGCCGAATATGTTGTTGAGGAAACCGCAACGACATTAAGTGCTCAAAAAGTCGCTGACCTAATGACACTCTGGTATCGCTGCTGGTACAACTTCGATAGCGGCATGTGGTCATGGGTATTTGGAGAGGAAGCCCTGGATTATAAAGTCCGCATGAGTAAAGGTTGCGGTGTCAATACGGTCAAGATGTGTTCCCTCTTTACCAAAGTAAAGCGAGCATTTCAATACCAAATGTACCGCTACTGTATGGAAGGGTATAGAGACAACATTCATGGCTTTGAGAAACTGCAACAAGCCAGAGAAAGGGAAGAACGATTCCTGGAACAAATGAATGCTTTTACTGACAACAATTAATTTTCATTTCAATATCAAAACCCAATAACCATGAAAAAACAATGGATGCTAATGCAATGGCAAGATGACCTGCAGCATTTTGCAGATCGGTTGGGAGAGAAGCCCTATTACCTGAAGAAAGCGAAGGAGTATAAGATTGCGATCGTTCTCTCCTATGTGTTTAGTACGCTGAGTGTGCTGACTGCCTTTGTATTTGCTGCTGACTTTACTTCTAAATTGATTCCTGAAGATTGGCTGAGTGTAGAGATTCGTTTTGGAATTGCGGGAATGGTTTGTTTTGTCCTGCTCTATGCTTTGGAGCTATTTAAGCGAAACCTTTGGTCAGAAGTATTTGAGGCTAAACTAAAGAAAAGTGGGTTGCCTTTTCTTGCCGGAGTACTTGCGGTGGTGTTGCTGTCTATGTCTGTCTATCTGAGCGTAAAGGGCGTAGAGCTTTTTACCCGAAAGTCTATGGATAAAGAAGAAGTAATAACTGCTAATTACCAGGATCAAAAAGCAGTAGTTGATCAGGAGTTTGGAGCATTGATCCAGAATGAGCAAAAGGAACTGGCGGATTATAAGGAATCGGTTTCTTACAGAGGGAAAATCAATATCCATAATAAAACGACTCGTAATGTGATTGATGCACATACCGATCGTATCGCAACGCTCCGCAACGACTGGAAGTTGCGGCTGCAAGAAATCAAGACAGATCACGAGCAAGCGTTAACACAAAATGCGACAAGTACGGATAATATGGCTTTCAAGATGATGGTCTTCTCCTTTAGTGTGGAGATGCTGATTGCGGGTTTACTGTACTTTATCCTGTATTTCGAATATCGATGTCTGAAGGAAAGTGGAAATGACCCTAAAGACAATCCGCAACCGCTGTCTATGTACACTCCTGATACCCCAAACCCCAATGATCCGGGAGGAAGGAGAACGCATTCCGAATCGCAACAGGAGTCAGAAGGAAATGTCATTACCATGCAACATCGAAATGCGAATCAGGGAAATTTTACGACAACCGTTAGCAGTTATGCTCCCCTGTTAACGGGTTATCAGATACCGTTAGCACCCCAGGAACAGGTGTTAGCGGGTGGAGCAAATCCATTTCTATTTAACCCGTTAGCGGGTATTGACAAACCGTTAACGCCTTCGGAGAACCCGTTAACGGTCAAAGAAAAAGCGTTAACAGGTAAGGCTCATAATCGTTTTGAGATACACCGCAACGAGGAGCCACAACAAGAAGAGGAAGAGCAAACCAAGAAAAAGGATAAGGAAGATCTCATTCCTTTCTATTGGAGAGAACGGACAGAGTTATGCCATGATCTTGTCGATAAGGCTAAAGGTAAATTAAAAATAACCAATGTCGCACTGGCGAAGAAATACAAATGTTCTGAGGCGACTATTCGCAATGTCAAGCGAGCCATAATCGATGTACCTGCTGAGGAACAGGTGCAACGACAAATGAAAATCAGTTTCTAAACCAGCTATGTCTATCAGTGCAAGCTAAGGCATTATACCTATCACTCACACTTCATTCATTGCCCCTTGCACTGAAAGCAGCATTTACAAGGTGGTTGCACGAGAAGCATCCTGCCGATACTTCTCACCGCAACTACCCATATGATGCGTACAACAAGACTGTCTGCGTCTTGTCGGGTATCGTGGTTCGAGTCCACACGCATCACGAGGAAGAAGAAGCTTCACGCTTCAAGGAGTGGAGAGTATTCTGACTGTGACAGGTCGTTATGCTTCTCCATCTCCAAATTAAAAAGGGAATCATCCCACATTGTTTTTGCTTTATAATTTTGAATAAACTCAATTAAAAACCGATGGTTAGTCAACGAGAAGTTTTCATGCCTTTGCTCAGCGAGGAGCATAGCTTGTATGTGATTACCTACAAGGCTGCCTACCAAAGATGTAAAGCTTATCTGGATGCTTATTTTACCCTGGATGATATCTCCAGAGAGGCTGCTGCTTTCCGTAATGGGAAAGGGCCTTATACAGCAATGACCGCACAACAACTGTGCAATCAGCACCGAAGAATAGTGTTGAATACGATAGATCGTTTGGAGGGTGTAACAGAGGGAGTTTCATTGGATTTACTTCATGAGTTTGAAACTCTTACCAAAGACTTAAAGATCTATCAAGAAGAAGGAATTACCGCTATACGCCTTCACAAGAGCGTTTTACACACCGCATTTGAGTTGTTGCGCCTATATCTGGCGGAATATGAAAATGCTAAGAAACTAAAGCTAACCACTTACTACAATAACCTCCCATATCTACATACCAGACAGTCTTCTTTGGCTTCTCTAACAAGGTGTCACCGCAACACCATGCGAGATCATATTGACCGCCTTAAACAGATTGGTTTTGTAGAACAATACCGTGAGCGTTATTCAGGTGGACTAGAGATTTTGGTCAACTGGGACGTGGTTTTCGGAAAGGAAATTGCTGCCTGGGTGCGCCAATGCTTTGGAAAAAGCTTTGAAGAAACCAAAGAGTTATTCACAATTAGATGTGAACAACTTGAAAATAACTCATCCAAAAAAGACACAAAAAATCCTTTTTTTAAGGGAGTTGCACAGAAATTCACACCTTTATCTTCTGAGACATCTATACAGAACAATAGTAAAGTTATTAAAACAGTAGAGGGTGTTGATAATGTGAATAAGTCCGCAACGACAGTACCTCACGCCCAAAACCAAAAAATTACCAATGATTCGCTCAATCCTATCGCTGGTTTTGGTAACGACTTTTTTGGAAACGAGGAAAAAGAAGCTTTGGAGACCAAAGTACCAAACCGCCAAGGAGAAAATTTCAAACCAGCATCCAACCAAAGTACCTCCCAAACCACCGAGCAGGAACATCCACTGTCTACGCTCCGAAAGAAGTTAGCTCTTTCTCTCCACGGAAAGACCTATACACCAAAACAAAACCGACAAAAACTAACCACAACGCCGCAACAACAGTCCCAACAGCAGGCGGCATCCGTGGAGCAAAAGCCTGTGATCACCACCAAGCCAACGAAAACCATTCAGTACGGCTATAACGAGCGTGAACACGCTTATTACCTCAAATTTGCTACCTACTTCTGGAAATCTGCCCGTAAGAAGCTGTATCCATACCATTTCTTTACGCTTGATCAAGAGGTAGACATGATCCACAAAGTAGCGGAAACTGTCTTCCAAAACTTCCAGAATGACCAAAACTGGCAGCACGAGGACTGGACACGCTACTACAAGCACTGTATTGCGGCACTGGATTTCCAACACCTGGCATTGATCAACTATGGAGCGTATGTCACGCATCCAGCAAGCTATTTCAGCCTGAAGAATACCCGCAACGGCTGGAAACAGAACGTCCAACGTTTTGAGGATTACAAGCAGAAAGCCAAATACTACGCACTGAAAAGTGAATTGAAGAAAATAGAACTTGAAGCTGAGGAATACCGCAACCGAGAAGGAAAGTACCTGGATAAAAGTCCACAGCAACTCTTCCAGATACACAAACGCCGTTTGCTCAAACAGAAAAGTCCAGAGCTACTACAAGCGTTCTACGAGCTAGTAGCCCAAAAGAACATCTATACCCAAAGAAGTTTTGACCTCAAAATCTGATCATCATGAAAAATAGACCGCATGTGCTGCATATCACCTATGTGGATGCCAACAAACGAAAATATGTATGCGATAGCCTAGAGCGAGCTAGAAAGCTCCTCAGTCGCTACACAAAGCTTGACCGGGTCCATACTTATGGCATCTATGAATATGATAAGCAGACAAATACCCAAGGGCTACTCGTTGAGCGTGATCACCTGCAGCCGCTACTTAGTAAAGTCGATGAGTGGTTTGTGCTCTATATTACTTTCGTGGATGGGAATCAGCGGAAATTTGTATGTAATGGAAAACAACGGGTGAACCATGTGGTGAAACAGTTTTTGGGGAGAATACATGATTATGGGGTTTATGAGTATGATAAGGGGAAGGGGAAGCAGGGGATAGAAGTGATTAGGAAAACCTTTAACAAGACTGTAGACAGAACTCTACCTAAGTAGAGAAATGTGTAAATTTCAACAATTCCCAAACAACTCAACATATAGGACATTGGAAGAAACAAAAAACATAATATCAAAGTATTAGAGCTACTGTAGAGTTGCCTATCACTGACAAAAAAGTGGGGCTTTTACTTCCTTAATGGGACAATTTATAGAAGAAACATTCACAAAAAAACTTCAGGATAAAAAGGGCTTTATTGCAACGGCTAGTGGACTAATCGCTAAGTTTCCTTATACAAAAAAGACATCTGCTCTAAGAGTTCAGTCTAGGCTGCGAAGTACGAGCAAGGCGAAACGCTCTTATAGTTAAATAGCAGTAAACTACCAGTTTATTTAACGTTTAGTCCACTAGTGATACTAAAAATGAAGGTTTAACTGTTTTCAAACGAGAAAAACACCCAAAAATCGAGCATTTCATTCAATTTTAAGTATCCAAACTAGGTAAAACCCTCGATTTTAGCCTCCTATGCGTTGCAACAACGCCATAAAAAGTACAAGAAAGATAATTTGCTCAATGAATTTAAGACAAAAATAGGCCCTCATCAGAAAACTTCATTGATACATCTTAAAGTCGGCACAACAATTTTTTCTTATCAAGCAACAGTGGTACCCGATCTGCCCTGAATCTCCCAATAAAACTGTTTAACTATAGTAGTAACTACCTATTCAGGTAACTATATCAAACCTGATAAGACTCTTATTTTCAAACGATGTAATTTATTTTGCAATTTTTAGAATCCTAACAGCTCCTCGCATCACAACCACAAAAACAATCCCCCCAACGATTAAGTCAGGCCATCTGCTTTCGAGCCAGTAAACCAAAGCTCCCGCCAGAATCACTCCACCATTCACTATGATATCATTGGACGTGAAGATTGCACTCGCCTGCATGTGAGCTTCACTACTTTTGGCTTTGCTAATTAACCAAAGCGAAACAACGTTACCAATTAAAGCTAAAAACGAAATAATGATCATCCACTGAAAAAGGGGGACTTCACTGTCACTTATAAACCTACGTAGCACTTCTGAAAACCCTAACAAAGCCAGTCCCATTTGAAAAAAACCGCTAATCTTTGCTACTTTTTTCTTACGGGTTAAGGTTGTGCCAACAGCAAACAGACTTAATCCATATACAATAGAATCAGCCAACATATCTAAGGAATCAGCCACTAATCCCATGGACTTTGAAAGCCATCCCGTTGCCATTTCAATCACGAAGAAAGTAAAATTAATCCCCAATACCCACCATAGTATTTTACGCTGTTGTATTTCATTATTTTTTGCAGACAATGTAGCCTCTATTGTCTCAATCCATTGGTCGTTGAGGTTTAATTGCCTAATTGCTTCCTGTATAGGTTTTACATCATGATAATGAAAGACATCCAGTTTCCGGCAAGAAAGATCAAACTCCAAATGTTTTATCTGATCGAATGATTCCAACTTCATTCTAATCATTTGCTCTTCTGAAGGGCAATCCATTTTACTTATTTTGAAAGTACTTTTATTCATAGAATAGTTTGTTTGTTAATTTGAATACCTTTTTTCTTTGAAAAGACTCTCTTAAAATTAAGATTACAAATTTCCTGTTCTTAATGAAAGCAAGAGCAGTACTTATTATTCCCCCATTCTTTCTCAACCTGTAAAGTGGTGTGTGTGATATTAAAAGTCTGATGTAATTTATCCCTAACGTCATATAAAAGTTGGTCTTCATAACCCTTGGGAATCACGAGATGAGCTGTCAGTGCTGTTTCTGTTGTACTCAAAGCCCATACATGTAGATCGTGTACGTCTTCCACATCTTCTATTGTTTTCAAGTAGTCCTCAACTTCATTTACATCAATATTTTTAGGTACGGCATCGATTACCAACTTGACCGAATCTACCAACAACCCCCAAGTTCCATATAGTATAACCCCAACAATAAGGAAGCTAAGGCAAGGGTCAACCCAAAAAGCATCGGTGTATTTCATTACCAGTCCACCAATTAATACTGCTAATGTTACTCCTGCATCCGCTGCCATATGAAGAAAAGCCCCTTTAATATTTAAATCATGCTGACCTTTCATAAACATAAGTGCAGTACCGGCATTGATAAACAAGCCAATACTAGCGACTATCATAATTGTACTACTTGGTACCGCAATTGGGTTTTGAATTTTTTCAATAGCATCCCAAAGAATAAACCCTGATGCCAAAATGATTAGCAAACTATTGAGAAGTGAAACAAGTATTGTGGTTTTCCTGAGTCCGTATGTATACTTACCACTTGGTTTCTTTTTCGCAATCCAAATAGCTGCCCAAGCCAAAACCAAACCAAATACATCACTTGTATTATGACCTGCATCTGCCAAAAGTGCCGATGAGTTGGTGGCAAAACCATAGAACGCCTCCAATGTTATATAAACAGTATTCAGCCCAATACCAATGGCAAACGCTTTTCCAAAATTGTCATGCGTGTGATTGTGATTATGTCCCATAATTTTATAAACCAGCTTTTTTGAATATTTCTAATATTTCTCCTGAAATAGGCATTGATTTCAATGGCGGAACATTAGCCCCTCCTGTATTACCTAAAGGAATATGTCCAACAAAAGATTTGACACCCCCTACAAGTAACCTTGGAATTTGTCCAATAACTTCTTTAGCATCCTTGATGTGGATTCCAAACAAAAGCATTTTCCAATGAACATAAGTGTGATGATATGGATATGCCTGACCGATAATATGTGCACGCTCCAAATGATTCCATGCTGCCTGAAGATTTCCCGCTTCTAAATTTATTTGATACCCCTTCAATTCTTGATCAAAGTATGGCTTCAGTTTTTTTGGCATCATAGTATATAATTTCATGGTAGTTCAAGTTTTTTATTACGAGTTATTAATCAATTCTAAATCCGTATTAAGTAGCCACATCACAGCCTAAATTAAGAAAGTAGGGTGATGTAGCTAATAATATTACCAGGCTAAACTAGGCATCTAATGCCCATGTCCACCTTTTTCTTTATTCATTTCTGACTTAAGATAAAAAGCACCTTTAGTAACAATATTGGTTGTATCTGAGTCACTACTAAAGGCTGCTACTTCAGTAAGACCCAATTCAGTGATACCTTCTTGAATCTTTACTTTTTCAAACAGAATATGTTCCCCCTCTTTTCCTGATTGAATAAAGTAATAATAATGCCCCTCATCTCTGATGATTGCATCCTCTGGCAGCACCCTACGCATTTGTGGCTCAGTGACAATCTGAGCCTCTACATACAACCCTGGGATCAAGATTTCTTGCTCTTCAAAGTGTCCATGTACACGGATAGTTTTGGTGTCCAAATCCAAATTCTTGCCGACAAGGGAAATTCTTCCCTCATAGACACTTCCATTTTCAAATGCAGGGATAGTGAACAGAATTTTCTGACCTTTTTTCACTTTTGGAATATCACTTTGGAATACCTGCAATTCCACATGCATATGTTCTCGATCAATCACTTCCATAATGACATCATTCGGCGTTACCAATTGTCCTCTGTGTACATTTAGTTGTGTAATGGTACCATTAAACGGGGCTGGCAGATAAACCATTGACTGAATATTTCCCTTTGCAACATGCCCTGGAGAAATTCCTAAAAACCGAAGCTTTTCAGTTAGTGCACTCACTTTTGCACGAGTTCCGTTGTAATCCGATTGAATTTTCTGGAAGGTCTTTTCTGCACTTACCTTTGCCTCTGCCAGTGTCTTTTGACGAACTAGTTCCTGTTCCAAAAAGGTTAATTGGCTTATCGCCTGCAAGTAATCTTGTTGTAGCTGGATGTAAGAAGGGTGTTTAAGCACCACCAGGGTTTGCCCTTTTTTAACTTCAGCTCCTTCCAAAAACCTGATATCTTCCACAAAGCCTTCCATAGAAACATTGATAGAAGCAAGATTATTGGGAGGAAGTTCTATAGCTCCATTGGCTTCAATATTACTACCTAAAGTGTGATAAGAAAATGTTCCAATCTCGATACCTGCCTGTTTAACCTGAATGTCCGTTAGTTCAATCACACCTTCATCGTGATGCTCTTCTTCATGTACATGGTGATCTACTTGCTTACCATTACTTCCACATGAGGACAAGACTATTGTAGCGATTAATAGTATTTGAATAGCCCGATTTATATATATATTCATTATATGTCTTATTTATTATTGTTGACCCTTGATTCGTTCCAGTTCAATAACAGATTGATTGTACAGACGTACTTGTTTAATGTAGTCTGATTTAATCTTTAAAGACTGCTTTACGCCTTGTACAAACTCTACATAACCTATTTCACCCTGACTGAAACTTAATTGGATGTTATTAAGAATAATGTCTGCTTGTTTTAAGAGATTCCCCTCATAAAAAGCCAATGTATTTTTGTGTTTCAAATTAGCTTCAATGAGTGATGAAACTCGCCCTTGATAATTCCTCCATTCCTGTGTATATGTAGCTTGCGCAACCTGCTGTTCAAGTTTAGATACTTCGGTTTGCTTAGTATACTCTCTAAGCCACAATGGAATAGTAACACCTACTGATACACTTTGAAACCGAGTGCCTCGTCCTACAAATTCAGTAGACCCATTTCTATCATAGAACCCTTGTAAGGATTGATTCTGATAACCTACTGTTATATCTGGGTACATCTTAGCTTTGCTCAACATCTGTTGATTTTCTGCGATCTCAACCTGTTGATGGATATAATTGAGTACAGGACTATTCAACAGTGAGTCTTTCAGTAAAAGGGCAGAAGATATACTTCTCTTTCCCCCTTGCATACCATTTACCTTAAAATCATGTGAAATCTGTAATATTGCAGATAACTCATACCGAATACTACTTTGGTCAGCATCATTTTGGTTCAATAAGTTTCTAACTTCCATAAGCTGCGCCTGTGCAGATACCATTTCAAGTTGATTGATTTCTCCCACTTGAACTCTCAATTGAGCTGCTTCCTGAAATTTGGTATAAATGGAATCTTGAAATTGCAAAAGTAATCTCTGCTGCTGTAAGCTTAAGAGGTCATACCAAAGGGTCTTTACCTGAGCAGCCAGCTCATTAGCTGTCATTTTCAATTGAAGTTCAGCTCCTTTAGTTTCTGCTTTTAAAAGATGTGAACGTTTAGAATAAACCGTTGGAAATGAAAAGTTTTGACTTACCCCAAAAGCAAGGTCATTTTCAAAACTATTGTACTTGCCATACTGTGTTTCTACCGTCGTTTTACCTGGATTGAAAGCTGTTTTCTCTAATGCTTTATGGCTCTCAATACGGTACTGACCAGCTTTGATCAGTCCATTATTTTCTAAAGCTAATTGGACAGCCTGATCAGCAGTCAGTGGAAGCTGTGGATCCTGTGCTTTTACATAAGGAATAAATATAAAGAACACTATGCCTGTTGCAATAACCGTTTTGTTTACCTGCCCACTACTCCTGCCATTTTCCATCCATAAGTAGATCACTGGAAGTACTATCAATGTCAGTAAAGAGGCGGTAATGATTCCTCCTATGACTACGGTAGCCAAGGGACGCTGAACCTCCGCTCCAGCTGAATCAGATAAGGCCATCGGCAAGAAGCCTAGAATATCTGTAATAGCTGTTAGAAATATGGGTCTCAAGCGTGAACGAGTAGCTTCTTTAATTCTTTCAGTAACATCTGTTACACCTTCGGATTTGAGATCATTCAAGCTACTAATGAGTACTAACCCATTGAGTACTGCTACCCCAAAGAGAGCTATAAAGCCCACACCTGCAGAGATACTAAAGGGCATTCCTCTGAACCAGAGAGCAAAAATACCCCCTACTGCAGCAAATGGAATAGCTGTATAAATCAGCATAGTTTGCTTAAAGGAACGAAGGTTTATAAAAAGAATGGCGAATATCAAACCTAGTACCAAAGGCACTACAATAGATAACCGTCGTTGTGCCCTTTCCAGGTTTTCAAACTCTCCTCCATAGGTTATTGAATACCCGGGAGGAAGCTTTATTCCTGAAAGTTTACTTTGGATCTCTTCTACAAAAGACTGGGTATCCCGATTACGGACATTTACACCAATTACAATTCTTCGGTAAGTGTTATCTCGTGAAATCTGAGCAGGTGCATCTTCAATAGAAATGTCAGCTACTTCCGAAAGGGGTATTCTATTTCCATTAGCCAGTGGAACATAGAGTTTTTTTACCGCAGCAATGTCTCTTCTTGAGTTCGTAGCCAACCGTAGTACTAAATCAAATCGCTTTTCTCCTTCAAACACCTTTCCTGTGATACCTCCAGAAAATGCAGTACTGACAATCTGATTAAGTGATGAAATGGACAGCCCATACTCTGCAATCCGTTTCCTGTTATAATCAATAACAATTTGTGGAAGCCCTACTACCTGCTCTACCAACACATCTCCTGAACCTTCAACTTGACGGATAATAGAGGCTACTTCATTGCCTTTGTCTTGAAGTACCTCTAGATCCTCTCCATAAATTTTCACGGCAATATCTTGCTTAACTCCCGTCATCAGCTCATTAAACCTCATCTCAATAGGCTGTGAAAACTCAATATCGATCCCTGGCAAAACAGACAATGCCTTCCTCATTTGATTGGCAAGCTCTTCTTTGGAGTCAGTAGTTGTCCATTCAGTTTTATCTTTCAATGTCACCATGACATCAGCACCTTCAATTGGCATTGGATCCGTTGGGATTTCACCTGCTCCTATTTTAGTTATGACCGTCTTCACTTCCGGAAACTGCTCCAGCAGTATCGTCTCCAGCTTGTTCATGTTCTTCGTCATCTCTTTGAGAGAAGTTCCAGGAGCCATTCGGGTTTCCAGTGCAAAGTCTCCTTCGTCAAGCTGAGGTATAAACTCTCCTCCTAAATTCAAGAAAACCAAAGCCGCAATTGCCACAAATCCCAATGCAGTCGAAATAACCCATCCTTTTGCTTTTAGTGCCCATATGATGATAGGTGTATAGCATGTCTCTAGCCAACGCATAAACTTATCTCCCCAAGTTTGCCTATCTAGCTTCTTAGAATACAGAAAAGCTGCCGTAACCATCGGTACATAAGTAAGGCATAAAATCATAGCTCCCAGAATGGCAAAACCAAAAGTTAATGCCATAGGTCGGAACATTTTGCCTTCAATGCCAGTGAGCGTAAGGATAGGGATAAAGACTATAAGAATGATAACCTGACCAAAAATGGCAGCATTCATCATTTGAGAAGATGCTTTTATGGCGACTTGATTAATCTGTTCTTTCTGTTTGGAAGGCGCCAACTTTTGTATGTCACCAAACTTTTTGAGCATCAACACCACCATAAACTCCACAATAATAACAGCCCCATCTACAATGATTCCAAAATCAATTGCTCCAAGGCTCATAAGATTAGCGGACACTCCGAAAGTGTTCATCATACCCAAAGCAAACAGAAAGGAAAGTGGAATGACAGACGCAACGATAAGTCCAGAGCGGAGCGTACCTAGAAGGAATACGAGTGCAAAAATAACAATGAGGCCTCCCAAAATAAGGTTTTCTGAAATTGTTGAAGTAGTTTTTTCAACCAGCCTGGTACGATCTAGGAATGGCTTTATTCTTACTCCTTCAGGTAAGATAGGCTGAATTTGGGCTATACGTTGCTTTACCTTATCCACTACTTCAGCTGAATTAGCACCCTTGAGCATCATCACCATCCCAATAACGGTTTCACCTTGACCATCAACCGTTGCAGCCCCATATCGGGGAGCGGTACCTATCCCCACCTTACCGACATCCTTAATAGTTACAGGTATACCTTCTCTTTTGGTAATTACGATATTGCTGATGTCTGTAAAATCTTTTACTAACCCTTTACCACGTATATAATATAGATTAGGTCCTTTTTCAATATAGCTACCTCCAGTATTCTCATTATTGGTTTGTAAAGCCTCAAAGACCTCGGGTAGCGTAAGGTCAAAGCCATTTAGCTTATTTGGATCAATAGCCACTTCATATTGCTTCAGGTAACCGCCCCAGCTACTAATCTCAACCACCCCCTGAATCATACTCAGTTGCCTTTTAACAATCCAGTCTTGAATTGTCCTCAATTCTATGGCATCATATTCAGCTTCATACCCTGGGTCAGTTCCTAATGTATATTGGTAGATTTCACCCAAACCCGTCGAGATAGGCCCCATCTCTGGCGTACCCAAGCCGTCTCCAATATTTTCTTGAGCCTCTTTCAGTTTCTCCCCCACCAATTGTCTTGGCAAGTAAGTTCCCATATCTTCTTCAAAAACCACCGTCACTACCGACAATCCAAACCTTGAAATGGATCGAATTTCGGTCACCCCGGGAAGGTTTGCCATAGCTAACTCCACCGGATAGGTAATAAATTGCTCAACCTCTTGAGCAGCTAAATTTTGAGATGTAGTAATAACTTGCACCTGATTGTTGGTAATATCAGGTACTGCATCGATAGACACTTTTGTAAGTGAGTAAATCCCCCAGCCTGCTATAAATAGTGTAAACAGGCCAACGAATAGCTTATTCCTAATGGAAAAAGCAATAATTTTATTGATCATAAAAAATAATTTAATATCAGTTTAAACATACTTTGAGCCAGCCTTGAACAAGGGACAATCAGTTATGTCCATCTTGTAAAGACGCAAAAGTGACTGATATTAAACTTGAGGTGGGTGAAGTAATTGAAAAGTATATCCCTGTTCTATATGATTATTATAGACGCTTTTTTGAATAGAAAGCGAAAAATCTTTGACTAGAAATATTGTGTACTTCTGATATACAATAAAATGTGAATGACAACAATGACAGGCACAGAATGGAGAGCATGTGTCGTGATGGTCAGAATCTCTTTGATGCTGCTTTGCTTCAATGGAAATAGACTCATAAGATGACGGCTCATCCCCACAAGGGACTAATGAGAATATCACAACCAACAAAGACAATATGAATACACCAATTCTCATGCGTACACTTCTTATTTTTTAGGGTAATTTGAATTACAAAAAAAGAAAAACCTTTAACTTATTTAAAGGTTTCACCTCAATGATACTACAAGAATAGAAAAAAATGCCTGCAACCAATTTGCATTCTTTAAGAACAACTCGCACAGGTTCCCCTATATACCATATTGACACTATCTGCTTTAAACCCAGAAGGAACCTTTGTTTGAGGAATCTTAGCATGAGATAAGCAATATGTTTCTTTGCACTTAACACAATGAAAGTGAATATGTTGATCTTGTGGTTTACATTCACAATTCTCTTCACAAATAGCATACTTCACAGCGCCTGTACCATCATCTATACTATGAATCAGCTTTTTTTCTTCAAAAGTCTTTAATGTCCTGTATAATGTTGCTTTATCAGCCCGTTCTAACACCATTTCAATATCACTAAGACTTAATGCCACACTTGAGTTTAGTAATGTTCTTAAAACCAATATTCGTATTGGAGTTGGTTTGATATTGCGGTTTTCCAGTTTTTGTTCATCCATGATTTTTATGTTAAACAGTTGCAGTTATGACCTGAATGCGGCTCTTATTATAGATCATATACAAATATAGTGAAGCAGTACTTATTTTCTTTTGAAGTGAATATAAATAATAGTCCTCCTTTGATTAAGTATAATTTTCATGTCCCTAATCTTCTTCCACCAACCGAAACCTCCTAGGATCCCCATACTCCTCTTTAAATCGCTCAAACTCTACAGGCGATAGCCGCTCTCTGGTATCAATCCCGATACGCTTACAGAGAGCGGCTACTTTGTTTCTACCGATACCATATAGAAAGGACAAATCTTCTTTACTGACAAAAGGGCCAACATTCATTTTCATAGCTTCTGATAGTGATTAGGGCTTGCAATCGATTCTTCACAAGCAGCGTGGATTAAAAAATAATATTCTGATCATTCGACTTACGCAATATAATATTTCCAAGACAGACAAATTGATGCTTTTGCTTCAACTTGCATCGTTTTGCACATATTGTCGTATTTCGCTCTTTTTTGCACTGAAATAGCTCGTCTTGCTTTGTCTTTTTTCAAGATGCTTCGCTTCGCAAAAGGCGATTTGCACCCCTCAAAAATCCCCTTCATATTTGACATGAGTATTCCGGAGTAGCATTGTAAAATCAACAAACTACTTCATGAAAAATTTAACCTGGATCGCAGGAGCAGGAGGCCTTGCCGCTTTGGGCTACTGGTATTACAACCATGTGGTGGAGCAGGTAAAGAATAGCGTTTCGACGAGCATTCAATCCTTCAAGGTGCATAAGGTGAGTTTGAGAGAGCTGGTCTTTAGACTGCAAGTAGGAATCCGAAATGATTCTACCTGGGGCTTTGATATGGAGCACCTCAACGTAACGGTTGCGGTGATGGAAGAGAACGGATCCACTACTGAAATTGCCAATGGTATTCCACTGCAGAAGGTACGAATCGAAGGGAATGGAAAAACGACCTCGCTACCTGAGATTATCATCAAGGCATCTACCTTGAATGTGGGGGTTTTGGCCTTGTCATTCCTAAGCAGTAAAAAGGTTCCTAAGATGGTGGTCACTGCCAAAGCGAAGGTGGGTGGAGAAATGATTGAAGAAACAGAAGTATTTGACCTGAATGAACGGAATGAAAATTAAGTACCTGGACGGCGGTTTGGGCGTCGTGGCAAACAGGAAACGAAAGCTCCGTTCGGGCAAAGAATATGAGCATCTGTTTCCCAAACCCAACAAGCTGGACCCTTACCTGAAATACAACGGAGATACGTATGATACGATCGCCTTTATGGAAGACATTGTCCGAAAGACTTTGCCGGATACCAAGGGGATCGCAACGGTGCTTCAGGGAGATTCCCTGAGGAAGACAAGTAAGAATATTTTTGACTTTATCTATCGTCATATCCAATACAAACCGGATAAGGCGACAGAGGAGGAACTGAGAAGACCTGCCCGATCGTGGGCAGACCGGAAAACGGGCGTAGACTGTGACTGCTATAGTATTTTTATCTCTAGCATTCTACATAACCTGGGCATACCCCATGCTTTCCGGAAAACGAAATACTATGGAAGAAGCTACTTTCAGCATATCTACGTGATTGTACCTAAGCAAGAGGGGCTTTCCCTAAACAAACGAGAGAACTACATCACCATAGACCCTGTGCTGGATCACTTCGACCAGGAGAAACCGTTTTCACAAAAGCATGATTTGCTCATGCGACCATCCAAAGCAACAATGAATGGCTTTTCCTCCGGTTTGGGAGGGTTGGAGGGAATGCCCATTCGTTATTTAGATGGCCTGCAAGAAAGGGAGCCTGTGTATTACAGTCCCGATGCGGTACGCTACCAACAGTCTTATGGCTTAAACGGAGCCTTATTCTTTGATGGCGTAGATTACTATGAGCCGCTGATTGGAATGAACGGGCAACCGCAATTGGGTTTCCTGAAAAAAATAGGCAAGTCCAAGTTCTGGCAAAAGGCAAAATCCTTTGCCGGAAAAGTCGTGAAAGTAGCGACGCCATTGGTAGCTTCGGTGATTCCTGGCAGTGGACCTGTCTTGAATGTGGCTTCTAACTGGCTCAACAAAAAGCCAACAGCTACTCCTCAGGAAGTGAAGCCTGTAGGCATTCAAAGCGGTGGAGAAATCCCGGCATTGAATCCTGCTTCTATCCAACTCAACAAGAAAGAGGGTGTCAACCTGGTAGCCGCAACACCTCAGAAACCAGACTTCTGGCAGCGAGTTAGTTCCGGCATCCAAAAGTTAGTTTCTCCTGTACCTGCTGTCACTCCTGCGGGAACTCCACCTACAGGAGTCGTACAGCAAGCTATTCCAGTGGATAAAAATCCCGGCTTCGCCAGTCTTTTGGCAAAGGTGGAAGACTATAAAAAGCTTTCAGAAAAATACCGCTCGGTATTGGATACGATTAAAGAAGGCAAAGGAGAAGATGGCAAGCTGCAGATGAAAGAGCTCTTCGATATTGTCAACAATGTTAGCAAGGGGATCTCACACGAAGAGGTGATGAACCTCTCCAAGGCAGTGGGGGTTTCTGCAGAAGATGCTCAAAAGTTTGCGGCATTACTTGCCAAGAAAGAAGTCAATGCACTCGCTGCTAAAACAGCCACCAAAGAGGATGTAGCCAATAAGCTCGATAAGGGCGATGCAGAAAAGTTGATCAAGGCAGAGGCTAGTAAAGCCTATGCCGCATCCCGACTATCTGCAGAAAAGGCTAATGCCAAAATGGAAAAGGAGCTGATAGCTGCCAAAGCATCCGCTGACCTTGCCAAGATGGAGGCCAAACTGGAAGCCAAAGAACTGGTAGAAAAAGCAAACCATGAAACACAGCTTCGATTGGCTCAATTGGAACAGAAGCAGGGAGGCGATCCACAAAACCAGCAAATGTTGTGGATGGGAGGATTAGCTCTTGTAGGGGTAATACTATTCATGCAAAAGAAATAAGCAACCCAACAACCATTATCAATCAAACCAACTAAACAACCAACAACTTGAAAGACAACTATCAAAAAGCACTCACACACGGAGGTGCCATTGCGGCAGGTGCTGCCCTGGGTAAGTTGACACTCTCCAAGATGCCTAGTCCCATTGTGGCCATGGCTGCCTTGGCGGGAGGAATTTACCTCTATGCCTCAGGGAAGGGTAATCCGGCATTAGCGACCGGAGCCATGACCGCAGGCGTAATGGGTACCCTAACCCATGCTTCCGTACAAGAAAAATTACCGTTCCTAAAAGGATTGGATGGAGATGGCCTGAATGGCATTAATGGAGGCGTTGGCCAAATCGTATTCGATGCCCAGGGCAATCCTTACCATGTCGGTGGGATCAATGGCGCCATGGGTAATACGCAACTCGTGCAGGACCAGTATGGCAACAGCTACTACACTGTAGGTGGATTGGCCGGAGAGGATGAGTTCGATGACTTTGAAGACCTTAGCGGTACCGAAGCTGAAATCGACAACCTACTAGGCATTACTGCAGGCATGGCGGGTGAATACGAAGAGGAAGACGAAGACCTGGACGGTATTGACGGAGATTACGATGATGACCTGGATGCAGAGTTGGCAGGCCTTGATGGCGAAGACGATGCGATCATGGACATGATGTAAGCTGCTTCACCTTTCTAACAACGTTCCCCTATTCTGGGGGAACGTCCTACCCTTGACATTTCATTATCAATCAATAAACGAACTAACAACTTGAAAACACAAGACACTACCAGAGAACAACGCTTCCTCTTTAAGAAGGCTCAGAAAGCAGGAGATATTTTCGAAGCAACCCGAAGAGAGATCCTGGAGGGTAAAGCCCGCTTTATGGATGCCGATGTGACCCACCGTCACGACATTACCAATGGTGCCGGTATCTACAACCTATTGCTGCCTACCAACGACAAGATTGTCGGCATCTCAGACTTCCAGGGCAACCAGCTAGACCCAGGCATGAACGTAGCGGCTGGAAGAATCAAGATTGGTTACGGTAAAGCCGCAACAGCAGGAAATCCGAAGCCACAAGACATTGTCTATTCCAGCAAAAAGGGAGACTTCCCTAAGGAACTATTGAATGCCAAACTAATCGTCATTCAGGATTCCAAAACCCTTATGAAACTTCCGGTCGAACGCTTTACTGTAGGGGCTGACTCTTCCAAGGCACAGGGGGAAGAAGATGCATTGGCACTTTCTACCTTATTGCTTTTGGCAGAAAGAAAGGAGATCAAGGTGCAATTGGAGTTCCATCCTTCTCAGGAAATGCCGGATGGCGCAGATGCTCACTTCTTTGAGGTACGCTTTATCGGAACACAAACCGTATCAAAGTAATAGCCGATGAGTAAGGAAACATTTCTGCAAGTTCAGAAAGTCAGCTATGCGGCAGGTACTCCAGCGTCAACCCTCTACAAGGAGTTGACGCTGAACAGTGCCTATGAGCGATGCATTGGTGTTTGCATCTATCCAATCCTTAAAGGAGGGATTGATGTATTCCGCTTAGGGCTTGCCGATAACAACCAGGATTACATTAATAACATCCATTACAAGGCATTGGAGTCTGTACCGGAAGCAGGATTAGAAATCGGTCAACGATTCCATAAGGTGTCGTTCCCAGCGGGAGGACATCGTATCAAGATTCGAACAGAGATCCCGACGCAGCTTGCCACAGACCTGACTTATGACTTTGTCTTTTTACTGGAAAGAGAAGCGAAAGCGTCATGAGTTCACCCATCGTAGAAATCAATATGGATACTCTGGTCGAAACAGGGGACACCTTCTCTTTGACCAATGTCGTAGGATTCTCCATCACCAATAGTGGTCCTTCCGATGCCTTTCTGGGATATGTAGGCAGTGGAAAACCAATTGCTTTAAAAGCAGGAGAATCACGAGAGTTTCACCCTGTAGGGTATCAGTTCAAAGGGCAGATGGAAGTAGCCTTTGACAAAGTAGAGGTAGGATTAATAGAGGTAATCAAATACGTGCGATGAGATCAGGAGTAGGATTAAAAACCAAAGCCATTAACCAACAAGCGGTAGAACCTACCGTGGTACGGGTATCCGATGGCACACTAAAATATCCCGTGATCCATCCCAAGTATACTTACTTGATTCCTTCCGGTACACTGCTATTGGATTGCAAGGAAGAACGCTTTTCTGAGTTTGACCTTACCCATGAAGGTAACATTCACATGGAAGCTTTTCGGGTAGCCAATGGAGCACATATTCGGTTGATTGTTCGTCATACTGCTACTGCAGAAGACCTTTCAGTCACCTTTGATCGAGCCATTACGGATACTGCTTCTGTGACGATTCCCGGAGAACAAGAGGTCACGACCCTGGATATTCATGTGATCAAGCATGATGAAGATGAATACGAGTATATCGTCTTTGTGGCAGGTATTGAGGATGGACAGCTGAAAACGATCTCTACCCGATTGAGTACGCTAGAGTCCGGAACCGGAAAGGCAAGCTGGGAGAATGTATCGGGAAAGCCCTCTACATTTCCACCCAGTACACACACTCATGATTGGAGTAATGGAGTTACCGCCAAGCCTTTTAATCAACTGGGTACTGAGTTTAAGAATAACGGTGGTAGTCTGGAAGTCCAAAGCATTGATGCTTCTAAAATCAACAACCTACCTACGGGTGGAGGAAGTGGCGTTTCCAACCTGGACGAAGCGATGGCTGCAGGCACCAACTTAACCGCCAACTATCAGGTAGACTTGCCCGAAGATGGAAACTTCACGATTCGGGGCTTCGGTACATTTCTAGGCGATACGGATGGTCAACTCAGTGTAGGCTCCTCTTTTGGGAAGCTCAAGGGAACCGATGGTTTTGGAGGGTATTCTGAAATTGAGGCAGGTGAATTTATGGGCTTTATGGCTGCGTCTGACGGGTTTGATAATTCCCAGCTCTCCATCACAGGGTCAGGATTGACCTTGGAAAGTTCTTCAGGAGTTTTTGGCACCTTGACAGATTACTCAGCCCGAATGACGGATAATAATCACTACATCACCTTGCTCAGAGGTAAACAACTACTCGGAACTTTTATCGATGCCTTGGAAGCCGAAGGAGTGATTACTACTCCACAGAACACCAATCTGAAAACAGCCATAGGTCTTTAAGCCTATGCTGTAACACAATTAAACTTCACTAAAAACAATCATAATAAATGGGAGTATTTGGAAGACCCACTTATGAAAAACAAGTGCTTGTCGATGGTCCATACGCAGGAACCGTTGACCTAGCCAATAAGCTTGGAGCCTTGGCTGCCACATCTCCAGGCAAACAAGCCAAGCTATTTATTTGCAACCAAAAGACTTTTAACGGCTATAAAAACTCCAATCAAAAAGTCTATGGCTTTGCCCAACAAACTTCGGAGCGATACGTCATGGAGGAAATAACCTCTCATGGCAGCTTTAACCACGGCAGTCAGGTAGCAGGAACTACTGCCGATCATTGGAAGCATATCTATGCTGCCCGTCACGTAGAAGGTGGTACGGGTAAATACCTGCACGACATTAAGCTGTTAGGCTTTTTGGATAGAGCCAATAATAACAGCTGGAAAGGATCCAACCGTTTCGTGCTATGCTCTGCCACTCCGGTACAGGCGTTCCGTGCCAAGGTAGCCAACCCATACTACCCCAATGCCGGAAACCCATTCAATGAAAAGAAAGGAGAAGGCTTTGTCTTTGCCATTGCCGGAACCATGGGAGAAGACAAGTTCAATGATCCAACGGCAGAAGAAGACATTCTCGACTATATCAATATCGTGTATACCGACAAGAACAATACGGCCAACACGATGGTGATCAACCGTTCCAACGTCACTATGTCTCATCCTACCTATATCGCTTCCCTGAATATGACATTGGTCTATACCAATTTCTATTACGAAGGAGAGACAACCGTATCGGGTGGAGGTCCAGGAGGTGGTACAGGTAGTGGTAGTACACACAATGCCTGGACATGCAAGGATGCCAAAATTGAGACAAAAGATAAAGACGGGACTTCCATAGGTTCTATTGACGGATGTGCCTATGAAGTGAGTGTAGGCTATGGCATCATTGGTGGCATGGACCTTTCTGCATCAGCCAGTGCTTTGGGAGCTACGGTTACACTTAGCTGGAAGCTCGCAAGTGGTGCCAGTGTGGATAGCAATACAGGTCAGTTACAAGAACTGATCAACGGCAATTGGGTAGAACCAACCGGAGCACCAAACGCCAATGTATTCAATACCGATGGGGAGGCTAGTATCCCAGGGGTTACTCCAGGCATTCACGCTTACCGCATCGCTTATGTAGAAAACGGTAAACTCAAAACGACAGCAGTCAGAGAAATCTATATGGGAACATCCGTTTTCACAAGATTTGATGCCACCCAAAGCGACAGCAACTCTTTGAACCCACAATGGAATACCAGTGTGGCCGGTACGGAGCAAAAAGGCTTTGCCCTTTACCGCAGAGAAAAGGGAGCTGAAACCTTTGTATTTGTCACTGAGCAGACCAATTCCTCCGCTTTGAGTCACCAGGATACCGGAGCTGTCAAAGGCAAAGAATACCAGTACTACATCGAAGTGACTATGACCAACGGCGAAGTGTATGCCGCAGAATCTGACTATTACCTGTACTAAACCAAAAAGATGAGCTTACAAACAAAAATCAAAGGACTTAGAAGAGAGGGATCTGTTTTTAAGGTATTGTTGGAAGATACCTTCTCCTCATCCTCTCCATTCAATGTGCTGTTTATGATCAAGGATATGGAAACGAATCGTATCCATTTCCCGAAAGAGCAAGCACAACCTGCAGGAAGCCGTGATTACCTTACCCTGGATACGGCAGACCTAGCCGATATCGGTGGCAACAGCATGACGGATCGTTATTTCGGAGCCAAGAAAGAAGGTAAGTTTGTGATTATTGCCGTGGCCTCTGATCACGCTTCTACAGCAGACATAATCCAGGCATACGCCACAGAACCTACAGCCGCTTTCAAGCGTGCCTATCTTCCTTGGAGTGAATCCCCGGACAGCGTTGCCAAAAACGTGCAGGACTTTATTCCTGTAGAGATGTACGGCATCTATGAGCAAGCCGATGGAAACCTTCGTTTGCATATGACTCGTGCTGCCTTAATCGAAAAAGGCATCTATGAACCTTCCAAGGATTACGTACTGGAAATGGAAGTCAACGGCAGAGGCTATGCCAAGACGATCCCGGCAAAACAAATGGAAGTAGGCGTTGTCCTGGATGAGTTTAAGATTCCAAGAGCCTATATCCATTCAGCCGATAATACCAGAAAGGAAATCAAAGCGTTCAGGGCTAAGCTTAAAAATGGATCCAACAGCATTGATGTACCGATCATCAAAGTACCTACCAAGCAAGCCAACAACTGGGGAGGTATTAGTATGACTGTCCCTTCTCACAATCAGGAACGCAGCAACACTGATGGAAGCCGTGATGTAACGCTTCACTTCTGTGATAGCTCCTATGGCATTGCCAGTGGACTATTATTAGGCCCTGGCATTATTCAAACAGCGGTAGAAATCAGGGTATACGATGCCAAAGGCACAGCTAGAAAGTCAGCTGATAAGCAATACCGTTTCTTTGTTGCTTCTGAAGAAGTGAGTGGAGAGAACTACGGAGAAATGCACTTTAATCGACTGCTCGATGGCTCCACATGGCCTTATGCTTTCTATGCGAATTTGCTATTCCGTGCTCCAGAACTTGTCGGTTACGATGGCTTTGAATATGCCGGAAATACCCTGGATGCCCGTAATCAGTTTGCCTTGGCTCCATTCAGTGCTGATGAGTGTACCAATGCCCACAAAGATATCAGCATTACCAAGAAGTCATCCACTTCAAGCAAGAAGCTGCAAAGCGGCTATCCTGCACCTGGATTGACCTGGACACCCAACAAAGCCGTGACGCTTAATCAATGTCAGGTAAGATTGATTTCTTACAAGTTGAATAAGGCAACCTATGGCTCCGTTCACGACAAGATTCCAAACACCCAACACAATGTGCTATTGAAGAACAAGTCAGCGGATCCATCATGGGGAATTGTCACTTATGCTTCTGGAGATGCGTATGTTCGCTATGCTTTGAGAGTGACCAACGATGTCACCGGTGATCTGGAATATATCTTTTCTCCATTCTATCCGATTGCTCCAGACCCCGTCACGTTGACGACCGAGAATCAGAATGATGTCAAGCATTTGGATTATGGGGAATATGTGCGCTTGATGTGGGATGCCAAAGGAAGGGCTGTCACTGCCAAAATCCAAACCAAGGTATGGGGTGGATCCTGGACAACCCGAAAGACCCTTAGTAATGGATCCGTCAACACCTACAATTATTACCCAAGTACCAACGAGATCGACAATGGATTTCAGGTACGTATTCAGCTCTCCAACACAGAAGGCAGCGTAACTTCCAACGAAGAAGATATCCTAACCTGGGGAGAAGTCTAACCCATACTTTCAACCAACCATGATGTCATTTATTGATAAGATAGGAGTCGCCACCATTTCGATGGCGGTTCCTTTAAGCATGATCTCTACGCTCAGCAATTTAGAACTCACCATGAACGACGTGGATGCGATCACCCTGATCATGACCTCCTCCCTTTCCACGACCTGGCTACTGCTCCGCATTTACCGAGAACAAAAAGAGATCAAGAAACTGAAAAAAGAAGAAGAACATGACAAAACCAAAGCGTCTTGAACCCATCCCCACCATACGGGTGGATAGCCAAAAGAACCCTGTGGCCAAGCAGATTGTGGAGGAAAAGCAAAAGAAACAACAGGCTCAGACAGTCCACTCTCTGAAAGCTAAAGTAGGTCAACTGAGCAGACTCCTTCGCAGTGCTCAACACAAGAACCGAAAGATGCTACAGCAACTTCGAAACGAGCGAAAGAAAGGATCCACGGGAAATAAAAGAGTTCGTACCTACCTCAGCAAGATCAAAGCCCAGAACATTGCGATCTCCCGACTAAAGAAAAAGCTATCGGTACTTTCCCGCAGAGTAAAAGCGGCATCCAGAAAGCGACCATCTTCTAGTCGCAGACGATCTTCATCCGCAGCAAGAAAGAGAATGGCAGCCTTGAAGAAAAGAAGGGCATTACTCGCCAGACGTAGAGCCGCAGCATTGAAGCGAAAAAGAGCATTGGCAGCGAGAAAAAGGGCTGCAGCAGCAAGACGAAGACGACCAAGGAGAAGGAGATAGAGGGATGTCATAATCCACAATCAAACCTCGCCTAGGGTTGAAACCCCAGGCTCTTTATGAATTGCCACGTTGTGG
This sequence comes from Algivirga pacifica, assembly GCF_039543525.1. Lineage (NCBI taxonomy): Bacteria > Pseudomonadati > Bacteroidota > Cytophagia > Cytophagales > Flammeovirgaceae > Algivirga > Algivirga pacifica. Next base: position 63,586 of record NZ_BAABJX010000038.1, on the reverse strand, counting down.
CGATCTATACTAACGATTAACGAAAGAACAGATCACCACGAAGTGGTATCTCTAACAGAGCCCGGGGTTTCAACCCTGGGCGGGAAAGAGAAGGACTATTTATTTCCCTTCAACTAAAACACAACGCCCCGATGAACACCACCACCATCAATCAAATCAGCAAGCTACTCGTTCTGGACGAATACGGTTTTGATGTACTCGCAGACCTACAAGGCGAACGAACACTACTCTACGAAAACATCAAAAAGGAAAGTGCGGAAAGCATTACCAAGTTTCTAAGAGAGATCGCCCATAGCTTTGAGTTAGACCAACTCTATGTCCACAGAAGGAAAAAGAATGGATCCTCCGCCAAGCTATTGGATGAATATACCATTGTCCGCTTATCCGAAAGTGAATACCCAGGACTCTCCGGAATACAAACGCCTAGCGTTCCTGCACCTTCTTCGCACCCAGGCATGGATGACTATAAAAACTTTGTGATTAACCGCCTCGAACGAGAGAATAACTCCCTTCAAAGCAAGCTGGAATACCTGGAAAAAGAGAATCAGGATCTGAAAAAGGAAAACTTCAATCTGGAAAAGCAATCGGCTTTCAAGGACAAGGAGTTTGAGCTGATCCAACGTCAGGTAGAGCTGGAAAAAACAGGCGGCATGAATGGTGTCTTGGAGAAAGTCGCTTCCAACCCTGTACTCGCAGGACTGGCAGGAACCGCACTTGCAAGAGTGATGGGCATTGACCAACAAGCTCCTCAACTACCCGTCACCATGAACGGAGATACAGACGACATGCCACAAGTGAAAATGGAAGGAGCAGAAGAAAGTGCAGCCGCAGAGGTAGGCGAAAAGATCAAAGAGTGGCTACAGACACAAACAGATGAAGTGGTGAGTAAGTACTATGTGCTTACGCAAATCATCGGGGCTAACCCTTCTATCCTGGACAAGATATTATCAAAATTCAAAGTAAACCATGAAGGCAAAAGTAACCATTACCCTGGAGGTGAAGAACCAGGAAGAGGCATTGCGGAAAGCGAAAGCCTTACAGCAGTTGGGCAATAACCTCACCGAGTCCTCACTCGCCATTGTAGCAGGTAAAAGCGGCCTGAGTGGTATCAACCAAAAGATTAAGCTATTCCAGAATATGATATGAGCAACCTCATGAATCTTACCCCTCAGGGGATGGCTGCCAATGCCGCCAAGGATGTACTACTCGACAAGCGGGTACTCATCGGAGCAGGGACATTGGTGGTGCTTGGCATCGCATGGTATTGGTCACAAAGGGCCAATACCGATGCCAAGATTACAGAAGTCAGCAAACAGGTAGGCACCGGAACACGAGAAGGAATGGCCGTAGAGTTAGCCATGCGAATGTATGCTGCCATTGACGGATGGGGCACTGATGAGGAAGCCCTCTACGAAGCTGCCAAACAGATGCGTTTGTACCAAATCCCATTCTCAGAAGTGGCAGGCTACTACAACAAGCTCTATGGGGATCATCTGATCAGCGACCTGCAAGGAGACTTGAGTGCTTCCCAGATGGTCAAATTCAACCAACTACTTAACCAACGAACCACACTATGACAGGATTATTGATCGGAGGGGCATTGGTCGCAGCATTGCTAATGACCAACAGCAGCAAACGATTGGAGATTACCCAACCCCAAAAGCCTACAGGTCCCTTGACGATTGCTACAGAAACCAAGCCTGCTCCACCATCGGGATTCCCCTTACGCTATGGCTCCCAAAACAACTATGTGAAACGGCTACAACAAGCCATGCTGAAAATTGGCGATGACTATGTAAAACAGTCGATCAACAAAACGGGAGGAGCCGATGGCAAATGGGGACCAGGTACCGAAAAGGCAAGAGTGCATATCGGTTTTCCGGCACAGATTGACCAAACCTTTTATCAGTCCATTCTAAAGATGGCTGCCAACAACCAAAAAACAGATGCCTCCAGCTGGTGGAATTGGGCAACTTTAGTACTACCCTGATTTCTGAATCAGAACCCAACTTTTGTGCATTATCAAACGTGCCAGACACGCCTGTGGCATGTTCCTACAGCTTTTTTCAAATAAACTGATGAAGAAATCATGAGACGACATGAAAGACCAAGAAACGGACACTTATACACGCATATGACTACCTTCGAATACATTTTCAACAAAACCATGAGCCACGAAGGCTACTACGCCAATGTCTCCCAGGACCGTGGTGGAGAAACCTATCGAGGCATTGCCCGAAAGTACTGGCCCAATTGGGAAGGATGGACCATTGTCGATCAGGAAAAGCGAAGCAAAGGAGGTTCCCTTCCTCACAACTACAAGATCGTAGATGCTACCCTGGATAAACTGGTCCTTGCCTTTTTCAAGCAGCACTACTGGGAAAAGCCTCTTTTCCACAAAGTAAGAGACAAGCAACTTGCCGGACTGCTCTTTGACTTCTACGTTAATTCCAGAAGTTCTGCCGTAAAAATCATCCAGCGTACCCTCAACGAGCACTTTGGTCAATCGCTTAAAGTCGATGGTATTATGGGCAACAATACCTTATCTGCCATCAATGCCGTCAATGGACGAATGCTCTTCAACCAACTGGTGGAAGAGCGTAAAGCCTTTTACCAACGCATTGTGGATAGGAACCCATCACAGTCCATCTTCCTAAAAGGATGGTTGGCAAGAGCACAGAGCTTCGCTTACCAATCGATCAGCGGGATACTACTGGTGGCTGCAGGGGCATTATTCTATTGGATGAAATACCGATAGAGAAAATTTAAACTACTTCAGAATACTCATTTATAGCCCAACCACAGGTGTTGGGCTTTTTTCAAGATGATCATTACTACAGGAATAATCTTGACCTATCTCATAAAGAGACTACTCAGATACTTGAAGCAAGTCCGTAATCGGATTGGGCAAAACATAAACATATTAGGTATATGAAAAAGAAGGGATTGATATTACTCGACTTGTTTTCGGGAGCTGGTGGTTTTCATAAAGGCATCATTGAAGCTGGTATACATATCAGAAAAAGTTATTTCAGTGAAGTGGATAAGCATGCAATCAATGTTTATAAGGAACACTTCCCAAAATCAAACTATCTAGGAGCAATTGAGCAAGTCACAGCAGATAAAATCAAAGAAACACCCGACATTATCACCTTTGGATTCCCTTGTCAGGATTTATCAATCGCAGGGAAAAAGAAGGGTATGGCAAAAGGAAGCGGAACAAGAAGCGCTCTCTTTTATGAAGTCATTAGGATTGTGGAAGAGCTTATCGAACAAAAACGCTATCCTAAGCTACTACTCTTCGAAAACGTCAAAGGACTTATCTCTCACAACAACGGGAAAACATTCCAACAGGTCCGAGAAGCCATTGCCAACCTTGGGATTTATAGATATGCAGAATGGCAACTCCTTAATACTTCATGGTTTTTACCCCAAAATAGAGAAAGGGTGTTCTTTGCAGCACATCTTGGAGAAGAAAGTGGGAGAAAAATATTTCCTATTGAAGGAAACAGTCAGGAGAATAATAAAGGCAAAAAGAGCGAAAATACTTTCGCTTTAACAACCAGGGAAGGAGCCTTAACCAATTCATCAACCTATCTTTCTATACCTATTGCCTCAACTCAGTTTATTAAGCACAAGCAGAATGGAAAACGATGGAAACAAAATGGGGATGATATGTATACCATCACATCTACAGACCGTCACGGAATTTGGGATGGAAAAAAAGTAATCAGAAAATTAACCCCTACTGAATGTGAGAGGCTTCAAGGATTTCCCGATGATTGGACTATTAATGCCCCGGAAACACAGCGGTATAAGTTAATGGGAAATGCGGTATCCGTGCCTGTAGTCAAAACCATTTTTGAAACATGGAAAAGAAATGTAAAAATTTAAACTCACAGCTATTATGATGGAATTACTAGCAATTGCAGGCTTAGGAGTTTTGTTCTTCGCCTCAGGAGGAAAGGAGAAGAAAACAAACTCCTTAAAAGGAGTTGATCAACAAAAAGTCTCCTCTAAAGTAAAAGGAAATATACGAACCTTTGAGCTATGACACTGGAAGCGATCTCAGACAAACTGATCAAAGGTGGTTCACTTACTAATGAAGAAAAAGCATGGCTTAAAAACTACGATCCCAAACGAGGCAGTGGACAAGGCTTACTTTACGAATACTTTACCCCTGATTATGTATGCGATTTGATGTATAGACTAGCGGTACATCATGGATATGACGAACAAGGGAGCGTTCTGGAACCCGCTGCAGGGATCGGTCGCTTTCTGGAAGTGATCCCAGAACGTATACACAATAAAGTTACAGCTTTTGAGATCAACCCTCATCTATACCATGCAGCCAAAGCACTATACCCAGAAGCTAAATGGTACAATCAATACTTTGAGACTGCTTTCTTACAGCCCCCTCGTTTTACGACCACACTAAAAGATTCAGCTACTTGGTTGCCGGATGCTCCTTATGATTTAGTGATTGGCAATCCTCCTTATGGAAAACGGCAGAACCGTTATAGCTTCTATTTTAAGACAGAGAATTGGAATGGGAAGAAGGTCAATGTGAAAGGAGCTTTTCCACAGTTGGAAACCTTCTTTATCTACAAGTGTTTGAGGTTGCTGAAAGAAGGTGGACTATTGGTATTTATTACTGCTTCTGGGTTTCTGCGGAATGGAGGGGTGTATGACAAAAGTAAGGAGGTGATTGGGGAAATGGCGGAGTTGGTGGATGCTTATCGCATGCCAAAGGTGTTTGGGAGTACGGATGTACCTACGGATGTGATTATTTTGAGAAAAAAATATTAATTGTTATATATCAAGATCATTATTTTCTATTTTCGTATGACATTTAAAATCACCATTATTCATACAATGAAAATAAAAAAGTTTCATTCTTCATTACTTAGGAATAAGTCCTATATGGTGTTTATTGTATTGTTACCAGCAATTTGAATAATGAAAGAAATATTTAATAAAATATTAGAAGAACCAAAAGCGATTATAGCATTATGTGCTGTAATAATCTCTCTAATTTCATTAGTGCTTTCTATAGTTACAGCTTATCAAAACAGAAAGAATAGTAGATTAGGAGTTAGACCTTTAGCATATATATATCCTCCTGATTATGAAGATAGAATTGCTGTGATTATTCAGAATAAAGGCACTGGTCCATTGATTACTAAGGAACTGAAGTTTACGAGAGATAATAATGAAAAAAAAAGCTACTTGATTGATTTTATGCCTGACTTAGAGGATGGGTATTATTGGGAAACATTTAGTAAAGCATCAAAAATTATTTTGAGGCCATCTGAAGAAAAAACATTACTTGAGTTTAAAGGAGATATTAATGATCCAAAATTTATAAAACAAAGGGATGAAATAAGAGAAGCTTTAAGTAAGGTGCAGTTAAAAATGAAGTATACAAGTATATTTAATGAAAAAAAACCTTTCAAGCTGGATTATAAGTTGACTTGGTTTGGAAGAAATAAATAAAAAGCTGGTAACATTAGCTATCATCAATTCTCTGCGCACGCGCCAATGCACTTGATGCTATCAATGGCGTTGTAGGGCATTTGGAATAATGACAATATGAACATTGAAAACAAAAAAATATGGCAACAAGCCAGTGGAGATACTGATCGAAATTATTCAAAGATTTGTTTGAAATGGGATGTAATTTTAAATGGACCTGGATATGCAGGAAAATATCCTGATTGTAATGACATATTAAAAAAGCACGGCTGGACTTCAAGGAAACGGACTGATATTAGGCGTTTTGCTGAACAAATGAATGAAGGGGATATAGTCATTCTTAGATTAGGGACTAAAAAAATTTTAGGAGTTGGCGAAATAGTTGGTGAATATGAATGGCTTGAATGTTTTGGAGATATAGATGGATGGGATTTACAACACGTTCGTAGAGTAAGATGGTTGTGGACAGGAATTAAGTATTTTGAAACTTATGCTTTAAAACAAGGAGACACAACACAAGAGATGACTTCTGATGTAGTAAAAGCTTGGTTAAAAGAATTAGATATTCCAATAGAAAAGCTTAACAGAAAGATTCCTGAATTGCCACAAGCTGGAAAAACGATTACCCAAAATCAAATTGCCGAATACCTTTTTGCGCAAGGAGTTTCAAGTAACTCGATTGAGATATTAACGAGAGAATTTGAAGAACTAAGACGAATTGCAAAATGGTACTTAAATAGTAAAGAAGCTCCATCAGAATTTGAAACAATTACATATCTAATTGTTCCTATTCTTCGAGCATTAGGCTGGACACCACAAAAAATGGCTATTGAATGGAATAAAGTGGACATTGCATTATTTGACCAACTCCCTAGAAAAGACAATAACCTTTCGATTGTTGTTGAAGCAAAAAAGAAAGGAAATTCATGTTTATCTGCAAAAGGCCAAGCACAAGGGTATGCAGAAGGGAAGTCAAATTGTCAAAGACTTATTGTAACTGACGGATTGAGATACGGAATATATATTAAAAATGATAATGAATATGTATTAAAAGCATATTTCAACCTGAATGACTTACGAGAAAGTTATCCGATTTATGAATGTTCAGGAATAAAAGAAGCGTTAAGAATAATTACACCAGAATGGAGAAATGAATAAAAATACATTACAACAAAGTATATACGTTATAGCTTGTATTGGCAACCCTCTACCCTATAAATAATTACCTGATTATAAGTTATTTTAATATGACAATCAGGATAATGACCAGCTACAAAGTATATACCGGCCAATACGAAATAACAAAATAAATAATCATCCATGACCCCCATAAGAACCCACATCCACACCGCCCTCTCCACTACCTCCCCCACCAAAGCCCCAAAAGTCCACCACCTTCTCCAAACCACTGAAGGCTACAAAAACATCGAACAGAAGATCATTGAGATGATGGTACAGGAATATATCTCAGCCGCTACCTGTATTCCCTCACCTGGAAGCGTAACTATGATAAAAGATGCCAGACACTACCGGGCAAAAAAATATTATAATATATTATAAGCTTTCAAATGTATATCCTCTTAAAAGTATAAACCATATGATTTCAGAAGTTGACAAAAATGAAGAAATAATTAGCACTCTAGAAATATCTTCTCAAATAGAGCGAATGCTAAAAGAGCGGTCTGAGTATTTAGTTTTAGTGACTCCTTATATTAAATTATTACCAAGGTTTAAAGTCTTGCTAGAACAGGGGCTTAAAAAAATACAGAAGGTTATAGTAATTTATAGGGAGAATGAACTAAGGATAGAAGAGAAAAGTTGGTTGTCACAATTTAATAATGTCGAGTTATATCCTGTAAAGAATTTACACGCAAAGATCTATTTAAACCAAAGTACTGCATTAATCACATCCATGAATTTGTATGAGTATTCTCAAATTAATAATCATGAAATTGGATTCTTTTTTTCAAGAACAAAGGATTTGTCAAGATATTTAGCAGTCTTATCACAGATCAATATTTTCTTAAAATCATCGGATCACTCTTTCAATATAGATTGGATAATTGATAAATATGAAGACTACTCCGTTAATAAACTTTTTAGATGCTTTATGGTCGAATACGACTGTTATGGTGAGTATAATGGAAAATTAGCTTGGGATATATTCAGTTCAGAAATTGCCAGGTTAGTTGATTTTCCAGAGCATTCATTTAATAAAAATGGTTTGAGCAGGTCTGCTAGCTTAGGGAGACAAAAATTTGAAGATCTATACACAAGTTTGGATTTCAAAGAAATAATAAAAAGAGCAAAAAAGTAAACCACTGTAACAACAACATAAAAAGTATCAGTAATCATATAGAACCTTTTTTATACCAAACTCTTATCTGTTGTATCATTTGTGTATACCGTAAAGTAAAAACTAGACTATAACTAAATCATGTACTCTTTAAGAACCCACATCCACACCGCCCTCTCCACTACCTCCCCCACCAAAGCCCCAAAAGTCCACCACCTTCTCCAAACCACTGAAGGCTACAAAAACATCGAACAGAAAATCATCGAAATGATGGTGCAGGAGCATATCTCAGCCGCAGCCTGTATCCCTCACCTGGAAGCACAACTATGACAAAAGATGCCAGATACTATCGGGCAAGGAATTACTTATTAGATCACCGGAAGAAGTTACTCTATGCGTCGTTGGAGTTAAACCGTGAAGAGGCAAAGGAGTACGAAAAAAAGTACTACCAGCAAGGTGTGATCCCCAAAGAACATCAAGCTCTTTTTAATCAACAACTCAACCAACTACTACCCACCACTGATGACCAGCCCTTATCCTTTTTTGAGTTAAGTCGTAACGACACCTATTTCAACTTACACCCTGATAAAATAGCCGGAACACCTTTTCATACGAGCTCCTTGTACTTTCCAGTACAAGTGAAAGGCACCAAAGAAGAGGTAATCCGCACCATTGAGCGAACAATTGGCACTGCACAAAATCCTCCCTCCCTTTCCACCCTGGAAGCAGAAGCCATCGCCCTAGAACTCGAATTGCTTTTACTAGACCTATGATACAACGATACAGGGGACAACTCGATCCCCATATACAACAGCACGTCCGTACCCACCGTAAAGACCTGGAGACATTAATCGCCTCAGTGGATGGATTGGGTAATGCGCCTACTGCAGATTTTGATACCATTGTACAACGCCTCAACAAGGGGATTACCGAAGATGAAATCAAAGCCTGGGTATGGTACAAACGGAAGCAGAAAGTCCCCATGACCAACTGGCTGAAATCCCGTAAGTACTTGTTGAGAGGAAACGGAAGTGAAGCAGCCCTTAAAAAGCTGGCCCAAAATAAAGCGTTATACGTCACCGACAAAGGCTATGTGCCTTATGCAATCTTCACTTATGGCAATATGTATGACCGCTTGAAGGAAGTCGAGGGACTGAGAGATACCATTGTCAAGCAGTTTGGAGAAGCGATCTATGAGCATCATTTGGAGGTCATCCAAAAGAACACCCCTAAGCGATTGACCATAAACAATCCTCAGGCATCCGAAAGACCTAAGATTCTCTCCATTTCTCAGTTTGCCTTAAACTTTAAGGTGAGTACGTTGCGGGACGATACCGGAGTGATCTTGGATGATGAGCGCACACTACAAGAAGCGTATTCCAGCTGGCTTTACGCCATTGATTCCAACGAAATCAAAGGAGGGATTTCAGCCAATGATATTGTCAACTACTATTTGCTATCCAATCCAAAGCCACGATATATCGATAAGGAAGCCTGGAAGTCCATTAAGAAGCTCACCCGTGATGAAGGGGAGCGACTGTTTTCAGAGTTCCTGTATCGGGCCTTAGAAATTAGTGATCAGCAAAAGATTGATATCCATTGGAATCGCCTCTACAATGGACATTCAGATGTGAATCACCAGAAGGTACCGATTGCTTTGGATGTGTCGCCTACGTTTCATGGCTTCCCTTTTGAATTGCGGAAAGCCCAACGAGAGGGAGTTGCCTTTATGGAAATGACCGGCTCCGGCATTATCGCCTATGATGTGGGTGTAGGGAAAACGATCACTGCCATTTCAGAATTAGCTTCTGCGATACAGTCGGGGAAGTGTAAGCGTCCATTGGTTGTAGTGCCTAATCCCACCTATAGCAACTGGATTGCGGAGATGTTGGGGAAAACCGAAGCGGGAGAAAAGCTGAATGGCATCCTAACTGATACGGGAATAACGCTCAATGAATGGTACAACTTAGGATCAGCTATAGAGAAGAAAATCAATCTCAACAAAGCGGTACCCGCAAAGTCCATTACGCTAGTCACTTACGAAGGTTTAAAAAAACTAGGCTTTGGAGACAATGTAGAAATGCAGTTTATCAATGAACTTTCCAATATCCTGGATCAGGAAGACTTTACCGAAAGGGCCAAGGAAAAGGCGAATGAGAAGTACCGTGAGAAGATTGGAGTGGGGCAGTCGGGGACCATAGCGGATGTAGAAACCCTGGGTTTTGACTATATCGTGATCGATGAGGCCCACAACATGAAGAACATCTTTACCAGCGTGAAAGGTCGTTCGGAAGAAGAGGATGGAAAGTCCGTCAAGCGTTTCCATCTGCAGAATGGTTCCGAGCCTTCTTTCCAGGGATTGAAAGCCTTCTTTATCTGCAACTATATCCAACGGAAGTTTGGCCGCAACGTCATGCTGTTGACCGCAACCCCTTTTTCCAATAGCCCTTTGGAAGTGTATTCCATGTTGTCTTTGGTGGCTCGTGAGCAGTTGGTACAGATGGATCTTTTCAATATCAATGACTTCTTCGAGACTTTTGTATTGGAAACGACTGAATATGCTGTTGGAGCGGATGGACGTATTGTAGAGAAAAACGTGGTACGTTCCTTCAACAACCGATTGGTATTACAGAAGCTTCTGTACAATCATATCAACTACAAAACGGGAGAAGAAGCAGGCGTACCCAGACCTTGTAAAATCAACTTGCCCAAAGTCAGTGAGATCCGAAATGGAGAATTAGTCAGGTTGCCAGTAAAAGAGCAAACCTTAACCTATCTGCAAATGACTGCAGAGCAAAAGGAAATTCAGGATCGACTCTCTGAGCAAGCTTCCAAAGGGGCCAGCCGCAACGATCCTGGACGATTGCTTCGCATTATGAATGACTCTCTGAATAATGCCCTTTCACCTTATATCTATAAAGGCTCAGCACCTAAAGACTATGTGGATTTTGTAGAATCAGCGCCTAAGATCAAGTATTCCCTGGACTGCATTCAAAGCGTCAAACAGTACCACGAAAAGCGTGGAGAGGAAGTGTCTGGACAGGTACTCTATATTGATCGGGGTAAAGACTATTTCCCTTTTATTAAGCAATACCTGGAAGAGAAAGTAGGCTTTAAACGAAACATCACGACCAAGTTCAATTCCCGTCAAAAGGTAGATGAGGTAGAGATCATTTCAGGAGGGATTTCCCAAACCAAAAAGGAAAAGATCAAGAATGCTTTTTTGGAAGGAACGTGTAAGGTATTGATTGGCACCTCTACCATTAAGGAAGGCATCAACCTGCAGAAAAAGGGAACCGTTATCTATAACTGCTACCCCAACTGGAACCCTACAGATATTCGCCAGCTGGAAGGTAGAATCTGGAGACAGAAGAATGAGTTTGGTTTTGTGCGTGTGGTCATGCCTCTGGTCGAAAACTCTATGGACGTATTTGTCTTTCAAAAACTGGATGAAAAGTCAGCCCGTATCAACGACCTATGGTACCGCTCTGACCGAGGCAACGTACTGGACGAAGAATCCCTAGATACCAGTGAAGTAAAGTATGCCTTGATCTCCGACGAACGGGTACTTGCCGAACACGAAATCAAGATTGAATACAAGGAGATCATTGGGCTACGCAACCAGGTCCAAAGTAATATGGAATTGCTACAGGAGTTTCAGTCTATCAAAAGCAATTACCACTATTACCGAGAAGAAGTCCTCAAAGAAATACGTACTCGTTTTGAGCGTCTGCAAAACCATGATGTGATCCGCAACAAACCTTCCTCAGAAGAAGAAATCAAGAAACGTTTCGAGACCAAAAAACTACAGGAAGAAGCGAAAAAAGGAGTTGCGCTATACGATGAAACCCTAGAGAAAGTAATCAATGCTTCTTCGGTCAACGATAAGGATATTATCCGCATCCGCACCAAGTTCAGTCGCTTGATGAAAGAGTTCTATGGAGGACTAAAAGTTGAGAAGTTTAAGGATGCCCTGAAGAAGTACAATAAGATCATCTCTCAGATCCTTACCCCAAAAGGCCTTACCCCAGAAGATAATATCCAAGGACTGATCGAAGAACTCAAACGAGAATATCAGGCGATTGAAAAGGACCGTCAACGCATACAGTCCGACAACTACTTCTTGGAAGTTGCTCGTCGTATCGCCCAGAAGAAAAAGGAAATTGCAGTTTCAGGAGCATCCATTGAGCAAAGAGTCAAGGAATTTAAAAGCCTGAATTACTTGCTGAGCTATCAGTTTAAGGATATTGATCATACGAACTGTGTGATTCCGAAGGGGGAGAATAAGAAGGTTGATGCGGTATTGGATATTGAGTTGATGGAGATGGAAGCTTTGGCGTTGGAGCTGGAATTAATGCTGGTGGAAGTCTAAAGGGGCTACACCAGCCAATCCTCGCCTAGGGTTAAAACCCCAGGCTCTTTTTGATATGCCACTTCGTGGCGATCTATTCAACCTTGTTAACTTCAAGCTCATATAATTACCTTAAGCTTTCATAATTTTCCGTTTCACCCAAACAGGATAATTATGAGTCAATCCCTAGTTAAGAATTACATCCACCTTGTGTACAGTACCAAAAAGCGTGAAGCATTCATTCACAAACCATTTGATCAAAAGCTCTATATCTACATCTATAAGATTTGTGAAGATTTAGGCGTAAGTGTCCATGCCGTTGGAGGGCATGTTGATCATATTCATATTCTGTGTGAACTCCCAAAAAACATGACGCTGATTGAGCTCCTTCAAAAGCTAAAGGGTAAATCTTCTAAATGGTTCAAGACGCTCTCGGTCAACTTGCAGGACTTTTATTGGCAAAATGGCTATGCATCGTTTTCCATCAATCCCCAACAAAAAGATATTGTCATTCAATATATCCATAACCAGGAACAGCATCATCAAAACCAAACCTTTAAAGAAGAGCTACTCTACTTTCTTAAAAAGTACCAGGTAGAATACGATGAAAAATACCTTTGGGACTAATCACCACATTACCCAAAGAGTAGCAATTCACGAAAGAACAGATCGCCTCGTCGTTCAATAATCATCATTTCAATAAAACACTAGCCTCGCTTAGGGTTAAAACCCCAAGCTCTTCTTGAAATGCCACTTCGTGGCGATCTATGCTAACGATTTGCGTAAGAGCAGATCGCCACGAAGTGGCACCTCTAAAAGAGCCCAGGGTTTTAACCCTGGGCGAGGAAGAGTGGAATACAAAAATCTAACAAACAAACCACCTATGTCAATCACTATCAAAAACTACTTCACCAAGCAAAAAGAAATAGATTTCTCCAACTTGCCTCCTGCACTACAAAAAGCGAATAAGGAGATGGATACACTGGTCAATGCTTATGATAAAAGTCCAGCAATCAAGCGTGTGATCGATCTATATCTGGAGAAACTGAATAAGGCCGTTGGTCAAAAGGAAAAACCAAAGCCCGCTCCCAAACCTAAGAGTAATACAAAAACCAAAAAGACTACCTCTACCACAACAAAATCCACAACCAAGGCAAAAACAACTACAACCAAAAAGCTACCAGCAGCTACTTCTCACTTCACCGAAGACATCCGTTTACTCCGTCGCTTCAAAGCCCTGATCGGTAAAGAAAAGACTCGCAAACAGCTATTAGGCGTATTCCAAGATATGGAGCGAAGAATGGTCGAGCAAAAAGTCCGTAAAGATGCCAAGTATGCCGCTTTGTTGGAGCAAGCGCATCAACTCCTAGCCAAGATGCTCAAAAGCACCAAAGAAGGAGAATTGGTAAACGTGGAAATCAAAAGCAAAGCAGGTAAAGACTTCTTTGAAAAGGTAATCCATGCCGCTAATGAAAGTAGAGTAAGAGCTTCTGTGACCTTACTCAAATCATTTATTGGTTTGGAAGGCAGTATCAATCCCGATAAAGCCAAGGTAGAACGTTTACTGAATCGCCTCAACACTGCATTGGAAAAAGAAAAGGTCACTACCAAAGACCTCTTCTACAAGGAAATTAAGGAAGCCAAAGCAGCCCTTACCCAATACCTCAAAGCCAAGGAGAGTATGATCCCTATTTCGCCCATGGCATTGAACGGAATCCATTGTGCTTGCGGAATGCCAAAAAAGTAAAAGCTACCAACCACCAAAGGGCAACCGTTGGTAGCATTCCGCAAAGTCATGCCCGTAAGCAGCTCTCAAAGGATATTGGGAATCTCGTTCCCATTGATACCGTGGGCCACAACAGTCAACTGATTTACCTGGATGGAGATATTGGCAAGTTCCTCCATGCCGTAGAACGAAAAGAATACGCCCTGGTACTCCGAGGTGTGAAAGGAGCCGGAAAGACCCGCTTCCTTTACCAACTGATGAATGCCTTTGCCAAAAAGCAATTCAAAGTGGCCTACTTCTCCCTGGAGATCGACCGTAACTCCAAGCTGGTCAAATCCATGACGGATGCCTATATCCAAAAAGGGTATCAACCCAAAGTCTATATTACCTCAGATGCACCCAATGGCATTCAGGATATCCGAAAAGCTGCCAAGCAATTTGATGTGGTGGCCATTGATTCCTTCAGCAAGATCAAAGGCGTCAAGCAGGAAGATTTTGACAAGCTACGTAAGGACTTTCCTAACACTTTCTTCCTGATCATTTTCCAGAGTACAACCAGTGGTACCGCTCGTGGAGGGATGATGAGTGAGTATGATGCCCAGGCCGTGATACAAATTGAGAAAGGAGGTATTGCGGTGGCGGAGAAGAACCGATATTCGGAAGGTGAAGATTATAAGTATAGTGTTTTTGATGAAGAGATAATTGATGGATAGACTATTACCCCTAAACAGCTACGATAAAATTATTGTGTCCATGAGTGGTGGAAAGGACTCCATTGCTTGTTTCCTACACCTTTACGAACAAGAGAACCTGGACATCAATAAAGTAGAGATATGGCATAACTGCATCGACGGATTTGATCAATGGGAAAGACGTTACTTCGATTGGGACAGTACCGAAGGCTATGTGCGAGAGTTTGCCAAAGAGTTTTGTGTACCCTTGCTGTGGTCCTGGCGTGACTTCGGAATGCACGGAGAAATGTACAAGCAAAACCGTCGCTCCCATGGCATTCGCTACGTTTACGAACACGACCTTCCGGACAAAAGCAAGGTACGTCATATCCCACAAGGTAGCGGCCAAACCCAACGATCGTATGCGATTCCCTTCCAAACAGATGGATATGAACCTACGCTGGTGTAGCGGTGTCCTGAAGATTGATGTTGCCAATAAAGTATTACGAGAGCTTTATCCTATAGACAAAGAAGATCCTTTCAAAGTCCTCTTCATTACTGGAGAACGTTCCGAGGAATCGCCTAAACGGGCTAAGTACGAACGAATTCAGCCTCATGTCACCTCCAGTAAAGCCAAGTCAAAACCTGGTCGTATTGTCCACCAATGGAGACCCATCCACAATTGGAAGGAACAGAAAGTCTGGGAGATTATGAAGAAGTACCGTATCAAACCCCATCCGGTATATGAGCTTGGTTTTCCACGATTATCCTGTCGTTCCTGCATTTACTTCTCCAAAGACCATTGGACAACTTTAAATGATGTCGCTCCAAAGTCGATCAAAGAACTTACCCAATCTGAACTGGAATTCAAGAAATTCCACGAACGGAAGCAGAAACAAACCGGAGAAACCGGAAAGGTCGTCTGGAAGCTAGATAACAAACTCACCATCCCGGAGATGGTCAATGAGGGTGATTCATTGATCACCGATAAAAACAAAAAGTATATCAAAGAAGCCATGAGTGCCTACAAACAACGAGTTGTCAGCAATACATTAGATGACTGGTACCTACCGGACGGAGCCTTCCGCAAAGGTGGAGGAAATCTTTATGGCTTCGGTACCACAAAAGGAAATATGGATACCTATGGATGTTACTAAACTACAATCCCAGGAACTCAGCTTGATACGAAGCTACCCCAAAGCAGACTATGTCAAGCAACAAGCGATCCGTGAAGAGTTGCGGAAAATCAAACTACAGTTGGCTGCCGTACCGTTTACTAAAGCGGTCAAACAGGCTCAAACCAAAAGCCAAGAAGAAATCATCGCCTTAGCCTTGGAGCTAGAATTAAACCTATTAGAACTATAAATATGGATTGGATTAAGAAACTACTCACCTCCTCTGCAGGAGAACTGATTGAGAAAACAGATAAACTCATTGATAACGTTACAACCACGAAAGAAGAGAAGCTACAGCTCAAACATCAGCTCTCTGACATGATTCTGCAGCATCTGACGGAACTGATGCAGCTTCGCATGCAAACCGTAATGGCTGAGATGACGGGGAGCAAGTTGCAACGTCTTTGGAGGCCAGTGTTGATGCTGAGCTTTGGCTTTGTGATCTTGTATGCCAAGTTTGCTGCTCCTGCCTTTGGGCTGCCGAATACGGAATTGGAACCTCAGTTTTGGGAATTGCTGGAATTGGGAATTGGAGGGTATGTGATTGGGAGGAGTGTGGAAAAAGTTACAGAATCTATTAAATTGAAATAACAACTATATTTTTACTCTGGTAACAACCCAATAAACATGAGAAAAAGAAGAACGTCAGGTCAAATAAGCTTATTTGGACAGGACAGTAATTCTTTCCCCGACACTTCCCTTTCAAAAGGCTTCTCTTCCTCTTTAAATGAAGGGGATAAGCATACAATAAATATAGCAACAGCTTTAATTAGAAGTGATGATAGTTACTCTAATCATAGCAGATTTTTACTGCTAGAGAGGCTTTTATCAGAGCTTGATGACAAAGTATCTATTATTGTCCTACCAGGAGGGTTCTTTAAAATTGAAACTTTAGAAAAAGTAGAGATTGCTTCAATAGAAGAAAGCATTTGTAATCTTCTCAAGAGAAGTAATAAGACGGCTATTGTTTGTTTTGGGATTGATACAAATAACGAAGAGTTAGGGGTAGCAATATCTAATAAAGGCATTGAGGCATTTTGCGAAAAATTTTATTACCATGATCGTATAATACCTTCTAAAGGGAATATAGGTTTGTGGGGGTATCAGAGGTATTTTGTCTTTAAGAGACAAAACTTCTATTTAGCGGTATGCTATGATAGTAAAGGGATTTATGATCTTCCTTTACCAAAGGAAAATAATGTATCTTTTATTTTAAATTTAATACATGCCTTTTACCCTAAGGGTGATGGAATGTCTGGCGATAGCTCTTTTGCCAGAAAATTGATGCTAGGTGCGTCCAAATATTGGGAGTGCCCTATTATAGGTGCTACTCTGTTTGTACATAGAGATGTTCCTACTAATTAGCCAAGTGCTTTATTATGGGAATCAGGGATTACTGATAAATTACATTGGAAATACGAACATAACCCGATAATACCCAAAGATCGGGTACAGATTCCATTAGATATAGGTGGAGAGTCTGTAGAGTTACGATATTTTGAGTTATAAATAAAATTTGAGGAATGAGTGGTACTGTTACTATTCATTCCTCAAAAAGGTTATTATTTGACTGATTGTTTTATTTTCCTAAAGGCAAAAACTACACTACCTTCGTTATTTCCCTTATGTTTTTCTAACCCGAGCTCTACCAAATCATTTAATGCTTTTTTGGCGTCATCCATAGATGTAGCAGACCTATAAATATAGCAATGTCCTTCATCAGGAATACCATACTCAGAAAAAAGAATAGTTTTAGGGTCGTTTGTTACTCCTACGATATAATCACTCCAATATTCAGCACTGTCGTCATAAATATGCTTTTTTATCTCAAAAAACATATAGAAGGATTTACCCTTATATAAAGTTTCTATCTTTTTTTGAAGATGTTCGTTAATTACTCTTTCTTCCTCTTTTTTAATATTTTTATTGTTTTCAGCAGTAACTTTAGCTATATACTTTGGATAACGATTACCTTTACTTCGGTTATTTTCCCAGTGCATAGCTCTTAAATTGTCAAGGTGGTCAGTGCCTCCCTTACTTTCGGGGAATATATGATCAATCTCCCATCCCCATTCAGTTTCTTGTCCAAATTCACTCCAGACCATCCAAGCTCCACAGGCATCTTGTCTATATTGATTTGGGTTGAAACCTTCTACTTTAGTTGCTTTATTCCATACGTCTAGTTTTTTTGAGTCTGTGTGATTACCCATGATATAAGTTTTTGAGTGTATTAAATTGATTATTGGGATATAAAATATGGTAACTCTACCATTTTATTTACTGTGAGTAAAATAACCATAGCCAGGTTGTTATGATGGCTATGGTATGTTAGTTTAAAGACAATGTATTACTCAGCTCCGTCACTCATCTTCTCCATAATCATCCAGAAACTCGTCAATGCTTTCACATACTAGAACATTTAGCATTGATGAGTTACTGGTAACAAATGTATTATGGATTAGTATTCACCCCTTTCTTGGTATCCATCAATGTATCGAAAATAAACTCCTTGTATTTTCTTTGGAAGTCCTGATCAGAAGTGAATTTTTTAAAAATTTCGGTTTGAGTAAATAAATATTGCTGCATCAATTCTTCTAGCTTTTTATCTGAGGAGATTTTTGCATTTTGCTTATCTGAATGTTGAATAGCATCCATTATGTCCTTGTTTGCTTTCATTTCCGCAGGCAATTGCTCTGTTAAGATTTGTCGTACCTTATCTTTATCGCTCCATTCAATATCCCCAAAGCGTTGATTAAATGCACTAAGGATATTTTCAAGCGTATCCAAATCTGCTTCTGACTGACTACCGCCAACTTGGACAGGTATAGGCTTGACTTCTCCTGGTTCTTCTTCTAGTGTAATATTTATTGTGTCTTCTTTGGATGGACGGTAGTTCTCCAGATCAATGGTTTCTAAAATGCCTTCCGCTAAATCTTCCGTTTTTTCAATAAATAGTTTTGGGGTAAGGAGTTTCAGATACCAAAATAGTTTTTCCCACTCTTGGTTGTTGAAATCTAATATTTTTGCCAGGTAGCTATATACTCGTAGGAAAGACTTGGCATTGTTCTTAAACTCTATTTGTTGATCTTTAGTCAGCTCATTTCTAAAAAATTCAGCAGATCGATCAATGATAGGATCTAATACAGTTCGATCTGCTCCATTGATATACTTCTCAAAAAAGTCTTCCACTTGATATTCACTGTAAACTTCAAATACCTCTAAGTTATCAACCAAATCGTTAAGTTTGTTGGGATTGGTTTCCTCGCTTAGAATAGTCGCTGTGTAATAAGGCTCAAAGGCTTTTTGAATATCTTCTGCTTTATTATAAAAGTCCAAAACAAAAGTATCCTTCTTATATGGCTTTTTGGCCCTGTTTAGTCTTGACAAAGTCTGTACAGCTTGTACATCAGATAACTTTTTATCCACATACATTGTGTGCAGTAATGGTTGGTCAAAACCTGTTTGGTATTTATCGGCTACAATTAAAAAACGGTACTGAGGTTTATTAAAATTCTTTGGGATATCATTTTTCTTATCCTCAAAATTGTTCATGCTAACCTCATCGTATTCGACTCCCTTGTAAGTCTTTTTACCTGAAAAAGCGACAACTGCTTTATAGGGTGATTTGATTTCTTTTAAGTAAGCGTCAAAAGCTTGTTTATACTTGATAGCAGATACAATGTCTTTGGTAACAACCATGGTTTTGGCTTCTCCATTAATCAAGTGCTTCACCTCTCGATTAAAATGGTCAATCATAATTTTAGCCTTCTCTCCTATAGAAAACTCATGCCCTTCTACGTAAGCTCTTAACTTCTTTTGAGCCTGTTTTGTATCAAACTCCGGGTTGTCTTCAACTGATCTAATAAGCTTGTAAAAAGAATTATAGGTGGTATAGTTCTTCAATACATCCAGAATGAATTCCTCTTCTATGGCTTGTTTCATGCTGTACACATGAAATGCATAGAACTTAGATTTCACTTCTCCATCTTCATTGGTATACGTTTCTTCTGACTTAGTACCAAAGGTCTCCAGTGTTTTATTTTTAGGGGTTGCTGTGAATGCAAAATAGGATCCATTGGTGATCATCTTACGACTTTCAATCAATTCATTGATCTTATCTTCTAGTGTTTTGTATTCTTCTCCTTCTGTTTGTTTATTAGCTAATACAGCATTCATTTTAGAAGAAGTTTGTCCACTTTGTCCAGAGTGAGCTTCGTCAATAACAATTCCAAAGTTCATAGCTGGCAACTCAGACATTTCATCCAGCAAAAATGGGAAAGTCTGTACCGTACAAATGATGACTTTTTTACGATTGGCAAGCGCTTCTTTTAGATTACTTGTTTTACTTCCTCCATCACTGGTGATATGTTCTACAATGCCTCTTTTAGGAGAAAACTGTTTGATGTCTTCACTTAACTGCTTATCGAGTACGACTCTATCTGTGATGACAATCACTGAATCAAATAGGTGATGTTCACCGGAAGTATCAAATAATCCATGCAGCTGGTGAGCTAACCACGCAATAGATTTGGATTTCCCGGAGCCTGCTGAGTGCTGAACCAAGTATTTATGTCCAACGCCATATTTTTTTGCATGTCCCAATATCTGACGAACAGCCATAAGCTGATGATACCTTGGGAAAATCATAATTCGTTTTGCTTTCTTGGCTCCTTCTGCTTTCTCTTCTACTACCTGAGCAAACTTGTCGATAATGTTCGCTAAAGAGTGCTTTGTCAGAATTTCTTCCCATAGGTAGTGTGTTTTTAAACCATGAGGGTTTACTGGGTTCCCAGAGCCAAAGTTACCTGCAGGTCTACCCTCATTTAAGCCCTTATTAAAGGGTAAAAAGAAAGTATTTTTGAAGTTTAACTTTGTGGTCATAAAGACCAACTCTGTATCGGCAGCAAAGTGTACCATGCAGCGGGCAAAAGAAAAAATCTTTTCTTTAGGATCTCTATCGGTCTGATATTGACGAATGGCATTATGTACCGTTTGCCCACTCAATGGATTTTTAAGCTCACACGTAATAATAGGTAGCCCATTGAGAAAAATAGTCAGGTCTAAACGATTCGCATTTGTTTCACTATACCCCAGCTCTTGGGTTACTGAAAAGGTATTAGATTGATATTTTTTAAGATCCTTAGCATTGTAAGAGGATGCAGGTTGACGATAGAATAAGTTAATTGTTTTATCAAAATGCTTTATCCCCTTTCTCAGTACCTCAATTACCCCTAACTCATGCAGTTTTTTATCTAAACGAACCAAAAAAGCCCTCTTACCTTTACGTTGAATCATTTCAAAAGCATCCGGTTGGGTTGCCTCGATAAAATCCCATAATTGTGTAGGATTAATACAAAACTCTTTATTAAAATCAGCAGAACTGCTTTCTATAAAACCATTTTTTTCTGCTAATTCTTGTACAATATATTTTTGAAAGCCTCTCTCTGAAGTGTCTGTAAATGCCATAGTTTTTCGTTCAGTTACATGAATGTAGGTGTAAAAATGTTGTTTACAGTAACGTATGGGACATAAAAAAGTATTTCAGTTACATCCCAGTTACATGTTTATTTAATGGGTATAAATAAAAATCTATTAGCTCTATGAACATCGTACCTAATTAAAGTCATTGGCTTTAATTAATCTTGTGCGTGAGTCTTCTTTGCAAGGAGACTTCTCATGAATAATTTCAGCTCAGTTACATCTTAGTTACGAGTAAAACGGCCTTTAAGTAGTCATTAAGGCGGGATGATCACCTTTCAGTTACATCCCGGTTACATGGTCTAGCTTCCCCAGAAAGGAACATACATTCTGGAGTTATCATACTCCTTAATGACGCCCTCATTAACCGCCTCTTTAATTAATCTGGAAATAACAGGATAGTTCTTTTTATCAACATCAAAGCGTTCTCTCAAACTTTGATTGGTCATATATTCCCCACTGATATACTTCAAGCTACAGTGCTGGTATACGGCTCTTAACTTATCCTGTTTAGACATCTGTCTTAACGTTTTAGGAGAGTATAAAACCACACGGGTAAAGTTGTCTCCTGAAATAAAGTCTGGAGCTGGTAATTGATACACCTCTATCTGGGCAATCACTTTATCAATCCCACTTCCTCTTTCTTCACAAATTCCCATTCTCCTCATTAAAGAAGCTAATTGCTCATTCCTGCTCTCAGGACTATGGTCCAGGAATCGTTTGGTATCAATAAGTGGCTTACCAGGGTTGGTGATTTCTATTCTATTATCAAAGATTTCAATCATCACACCAGCGCCTCGAATAGAAAAATCCTGATGAATTAAGGCATTCGCTAATAATTCACGAATAGCCAATTCCGGATAGACATTAACTTTCTCTCGAAACACTCGCCCTATTTCTTCATTGGATGGAAGCTTATCATTAACATAATCGACCAGGCGTTCAAAAGCTACAGCATATCCTAGGTGTCCTTCCTGTTCCTTAATTGTATGAAGCTTATTGTTTCCTTTATATACAATTACTCGAGGTGTTTTACGTGCTAACTTTTCAAACTTATGTAAGTCATTGGCGAAAAGAATAGCCCCCAGGTTAGTGATATGGTACTTATTGAAACGCTTTTCTATTAGTTTCTCCTCCAACAGCTTTTCAAGGATTCCTGACTTATCCGTGGGTAAAGGTGTATTCAGTAATTTAAAAACAGAAGGGTAATCAAGCAATTCCAAGACTTTATCCGCAAATAGGTTACGCATGGCCAACTCTTTCTCAAATACAACCTGCTTCGTCTTTTGCCATATCTTACTTTCTTTGTCTGGGTGATCTTTTAAGTTTTTCAAGTAACTCCCTACCCGAACATAAGCAACACCCTTGAAATGTACCGGACGATTTAAAGCAGGTTCTATCTGAAAAAGGACGAGAGGACGCTCTTTATAGGAAAATTCAAAAATCTGTACCCCAACAGGTGGATTCAGCTGAGTGACCAGCCAATTCTCTAGTTCTTGATTCCCAATTTTCTCCTCTCTGGGCTTGAAGGTAGTCCCTACGACTTCCTGAGTATCATCCTTGATACCATAAATCAGGTAAGCATATTCTTTATTTTCTATATTGGCTGAGTTGGCGAGTCCAGAAATATACGCCCCTATACGCTGAGGATTCGTATTATTTTCCTTAAACTCTACCCATTCACTCTCCTGGGGCAATGCCCTTAGCTCTTCTATCAGTATGCGTAACTCTTCTACTTCCATGTTGCTATAACTCCTTGCGGCGGTATCTTCTCAGTTGATTTAGTTATACTGCTGTATAAGAATTTTCAGGTACTTTTAGCTGTCCTGTGATCATTTGAGTAATAAGACTTTCTTGGTACTCTTTTGATTTATCAATCTCCAACCTTGCTTTTGATATTAATTCAGCTACTTCTGTGTTTAATATTTCTATATTATTGGATATTAAATCTTGTTCCTCTATAGGGGGAACCAAGCATTTTATTTTCACCAATTTTTCTCTTGTTAAGTGGGCAATACTAACTTGATTTACAATTGACTTGAAATATCCACCTTTACCTAAAATTAAAAATAAATACTGGTAGTATATCGGATTGCAATCTTTATTAAAGGTCAGTTTATGCACAGAGTTTTGAATATAGCACTCTTCTAATTCATTTTTCCATAGACATGTTTTACCTACCTCTCCTCCTTCGCTGACTAATAAATCATTTTTCTGGATACGATAAGTTTTCATTTCAGATTTAGAAAACCACATGGAATCTACTTCATCAAGAATGACATTTTCCCAACCAATATTTTTTGATTTTAGATATTTTTTATAGTGATAATTTCCTTTATTTTCATTACAAAGCATTTTACCAAGAGTTACCTTACAAATAAGGTTAAGTTTTTTTACTTCCCAATGTGAAGGAATCTCCCCAAAATGGTCTATTTCAGAATCTTTATAACTGTTAAAGCCTTGTTTTCCTGTAATCAATTCTAAAATCTTTCTTAATCTATTCTCCTCTAAAAGTTCAATCAACCGCTCCTTCTTCTGAATAAACTCTTGTATTTGCTGCGTTTTACGGTCCAGATAAGCTCCTATTTTAGCCTGCTCCTCAATTGGAGGTAACGGCAAATACTCTCCTTTAAAAGTAGGAAAGTCAATATTTTGTCCATCTCTAATCCCTTTAACACATAGAGTCATCAAAGAAATAAAGGGCTTCGATTTAAATAGATGTTTAAAGTATCTTTTATTAATAGGCCTTAATGCTTTTATTATAGTATAAGCGGGACTAATAATTCCCCTTTGATGTGCATACTCTATACCTCCCTGAAATGAACGTAAGCTAATAACAAAATCCCCCTCTTCTACAAGCTTAAGGTTTTGAAGGTCTTTAGTAGCTTCCATAGTACGTTTACCAAAGACTTCTTTATTGACAACACCATGTTCTTGAGATGCTACTAATAATGGCTCATTAGGAAAACCTTTAACTGAAGACTCTTTAAACAGATGTCTTACTTTTATAAGGTCCCAATGTTCAGGGATCTTTGGAATCCAAATAGCATCAGTATCTTTTAGTTCATTATATTCCATATCAGTCCTTCACGATTTCATTTAAAATACCATCCGTTTCTCTTTCCAGTTGTAAAATTTCTGCCGTGATCTCTTCTATGCTACGTGGAGGGACGTAGTTGTAAAAGTAACGGGTGAAAGAAATCTCATAACCTTTAATGGTTTTACTATGATCTATCCAGGCATCCGAAACATGCTGGAACACTTCCCGGTCAAAGTAAACTTCTATCTCTTCGTCTAAAGGAACCTTTTCAGTATCTCTTAGGTCAGCATCCGCTTCATAAATAATGGTGCCGTCCTTTTCTGTTTTCTTAATCACTGCTTCCGCCTCTTCATTTTTCCAAGAGATAACCTCCAAAGTGCGTTTTTGAGCTTTGGCATCCAGTTTTAATCCTTCTTGCTTTACGGTATCTTTAACCAAATCTCTAAGGAGATTGAAATCGTCATGTTGTTGTGTTCCCACCAGACTCATTAATTGCTCAGCAGCTTGAAGTATTTCCAGTTGATCATTCCAAAACTTTTGACTGAGTAATTTTTTATTAGAAGCAGGCTTTAGTTTAATTTCATGCTTTTTTAAGTAGGCTTCTATCTGTGGTTTAAGCTCATCCAGCTGAGTATATACCTTCTCTCCAAATTTTTCGTAAGCCCAGGTCATTTCATCTTGCAAGCCTTTATCAAATCGCAACGCTGCTATATTTTCTGCCGTAAATTGCGCCGATAAACGCAAGGGACGTTCTACTGTAATCTTGTTATAACCAAAATGCTCATTAGGATAGATTTTAGAGATCTCATTTTCCTCGAAATCCATATACAATTGTGTGATTTGGTGGATGTGCTCCTCCGTTAGCTCACAATTCTTTTCCCCTAAGTTCTTACGAAGCTTTACATATAGATCTAAAGCATTAATTAATTGTACCTTTCCTTTCCTATTGGCAGGCTTTCGGTTACTGAGAATCCATACGTAAGTAGGGATACCTGTGTTATAAAAGATGTTTTTAGGCAGTGCAATGATACACTCCAACCAATCATTTTCAATAATATGTCGGCGAATTTCACTTTCTCCTCCTCCGGCATCACCCGTGAATAAAGCGGAGCCATTGTGTACTGATGCAATTCTACTTCCTAGCTCAGTATTATGCTTCATTTTACTGACCATGTTCATCAAGAACAGTAGCTGTCCATCAGAAATCGTTGGCAAACCAATTTGAAAGCGATCATCTTTAATTTTTTCTTTGTCTTTTTTCCCTCGATCATCCACAATCGCATCCACATCATTTTTCCATGACTTTCCATAAGGAGGATTAGAAAGCATAAAATCAAAAGAGAAGTTTTCAAAGCCATCTTTCGATAATGTGGAGCCAAAAGCAATATTTTCAGGCTTTTCCCCTTTAATCAGCATATCGGATGTACAGATCGCATAAGTTTCAGGATTTACCTCTTGTCCGTAGAGATAAAACGTTGCTTTATTACCTGTTAACTCATGAGCCTGCTCCTCTGCTTCTGTTAACATCCCACCACTTCCACTCGCTGGGTCATAAATCAAATAAGTACCTTTATCAATTTGATCTTTGATAGGCGTAAACATAATATGGGTCATCAATTTGATGATTTCCCTTGGTGTAAAGTGTTCTCCAGCTTCTTCGTTATTTTCTTCATTAAACTTTCGGATCAACTCCTCAAACACATACCCCATACCAAGGTTCGTTAGTGGAGGTAATTTTTCACTTTTACCATTAAGGGCCTCTACCGGACTCAGGTTGATTTCTTTAGATGCAAACTTTTCAATCAACAAGTAGGTGATTTCACTCTCCTTCATGGTCTCCAACTGATTTCTCAGTTTAAATTTACTGATAATCTCCTGCACGTTTGGACTGAATCCATCCAGGTATACCTCTAGGTTACTATCTATATTGTCAGCATCATGCAGTAAGTTTTCAAAAGTAAATCGAGAACTATTCCAGAAAGGATATCCAGTGATACTATTTAAGGCAGACAGATTATCAATCTTCTCTTTTTTCATAAACTCTACAGTCTCCAAAACTTTTTCCTTAGTAGGAACAAGTAAGGCATCCAGTCGTCTCAGAACAGTAAAAGGCAAGATGATATCACGGTATTTCCCTCTTACAAAAACATCTCTTAATACATCATCTGCTATTCCCCAGATGAAACTTACAATTTGATTATGTGACTTATGATCCATTTAACCTCTTTTTATCGCTTTATTCGATACAATTAATTCTCTTACATCTATGTCTAGGATAATTGCAATATCCATGAGTACTTCCAGTCTTGGTTGTTGCCTGTTCTGTACGTACCCGTTCACCATATTATAGCTTTTCCCCAGCTTGGACGAAAGCCAGGTTTGTTTGATTCCTTTCTCGTTCAGGACTTCCTTAATTCTATTCATGGTTTACTGAAGTTGATAAAGTACAATTTAATAGTTGAGTGTTAATATCTCGTATTTTGAGATAAAAATTTCACATTTTAATTCTTTTTTGTAACTAAAAGTACATACAGTCGTACATAGAATTACATTTCTAACTCAAAATATTTATATGAAAAAAAGACAAATACTGATTATATTTTCTTTAATAGGCGGGATAATATTTTCGCCCTATCTATTTACAAATTGTAGCTGGATTACTGACTTATTACCTAAAGGGACTTCTGACATCAGTAGTGCAATTGGTGGCATCACCACACCTTTTGTAGGTCTTTTGTCTGCTTACTTAGTTTATTTAGCATTCACTGAGCAAATAAAAGCAAACACGATTCAAAGGGAAGCTCTTGACAGGCAAGATCAAAATCTTCAAAGGGAAAAAGAGGATCGATACCAGGATATCACATTTCAAAATGCATCAAAGATACTTGATCAACTCCAATCTAAATATCAAACTATTTCTAGTGAATATAGCTCTGCGAAGAATCAAGCAAATTCTCTCACGGACCCAAGTATCAACAGAAGCTTAGTCGCAGATGAAGCTTTTTTTGAGGCTTCAAGAAAATTTGCAAGTACAAACAAAGCTCTTGATAAACTAATTAAAAGTAGAATGTTTTCTTTAGGTGATCCTTATAAGTCCTTTCTCCTTGAACAGGTAAATACAATTTACGAAGTATTTATTTTCCCTTTCAGTAGAGAATTTCATGTTAAAAAAAATAGCCCTTATTTTCAACACCAATATCAAGGGTATTTAACCAATGAACTTGATGATGACATAGAAGCTACAGGTATTAAGAACTTTATTGAAAAAGACAAAGTCTGTGAGAAGGATCATATAACTGAATAATAATTCTTTTCATACAAGTAGGCCGTTGTAAAAACGGCCTACAATTTATATCACAAAACCTTCTTCATCTCATCAATCACCCCTTCCAACAAAAACTCCACATAGTGAGATTGTGTCATCCTTGTATCGGAATGCCCCATCATCTTTGCTACAGCTTCCATACTTACCTTGTTATGGTTCACCATGTGTGTAGCAAAAGTTCTACGTCCCATATGAGAAGTCAATCGCTCAGGAACAATCCCCAACACTACCGCAATCTGCTTTAGCTTTTTGTTGTAGATCTGATTGCAATAGATCCTTTGAGAAGACTGTTTATCTGTCGCTGGAAGTTGTCCTCCCCACTTTTGTAAGATGGCTTTTGCTTTTGGGGATAATGGTACTACAAAATCCTTATCCGTCTTGGAGCGAGTCATACGGATAAACTGTATACCCTCGTGCTCAAAGACATGCTGTTCCTGATCAAATCGAGCTAAGGTTTCATAGCTCAATCCCGTATAACACTGGAACAAAAAGAGGTCTCTCACTTTCTGTAAAGAATGTTTTTCAGACTGATAGTTTTCTAACCGTTGCAGCTCCGCAATGGTTAGCGCATCTACCTTTTTTTGCTTGGTCTTGGGAAGTTGTAGATCCATCAACGGATTGTAAGCGATATACCCATTTTCTACAGATAAGCGAAGAGCTGCACGAATCGATCGGATAAACAACTTTGCTGTTACAGGATCGTTGTGAGTAGGGAAATCCACATACCAGGTAAGCATTCTTCGACCTTCCAAAGCAGTCACTTCATTTACCCCTAAACTCAATTGCTTACTTTCGGATAGGTAACGATGGAGCAGACCTTTAAAGGTTTTATATCGCTTCAGCGTATTGCTCTGAAGTTTCTCGATCTTCTGCTTATACTCAATCAATTCATCATAGGCAGAAAGTAGTGTGGGTACTTTCTTAAACCCTTCACGATACACCTGACTTATTCTCCTGGCAGTTACCGTTTCACCCTGAATACGAAGGTCCGTAAACACTTGAATTAAGTCTGTCTGTATCAATTGTAGTTGGTGATTGAACTGATAGGCTTCAGCGTGTTTACTATTGACTCGCTGTAACTCTCCCATCCAGTACTCAGGAAAAAGTCGAATTCCAGTAGAGAAATTGGATCGTTTCCCGTCTACCGTAATTCGACAAGTAATGATTACTTCACCTGAAGCATCCTCTGCTTTTCGCAGCCAAAACAATAGCTGCATACGCTCTCTTTTTTTGCATTATGCTTAAAATTTAATTGAAAAAAGGGCGCAAAAATAGAGAGATGGATGAATACTTCATTTGATAATATTCACTAAAAAGAAGTGTTTAAGTTAATATTTATCAATGAATAATTAGCGATCCCTCATCTGCTCTTCCAGCATTTTCTCCAACTCAAACTTCAATCGTCCAATGGTCACTTTGGCATAATGCGACTGCGTAATCCGTGTATCTGCATGTCCCAACATTTCCGCAACGACCTCCAAGCTAACACCCTTATCATTCAGCATACGAGTCGCAAAGGTACGTCTGCCCATATGGGTAGTCATTCGCTGTGGCTCAATCGCACAATCGATAGCCAGTTCTTTCAACTTACGATTATAGTTGGTGTTGTGGTAGATCTTATGTTTAGAAAGTCTATTAGAGGATGGTGGTAATCTTCTCCCCCACCGCAACAGAATCGTTTTCGCTGAATGGAATAGTGGCACAACAAAATCACGATCCGTTTTAGAGCGAGTCATAATGATGTACTCAATCCCGTCTTCCAGGTGTACATGCTCATCATATTCAAATCGAACTAAAGCCTCATAGCTCAGCCCTGTATAGCACTGGAATAAAAACAGATCTCTTACCTTTCTGATATCTTCTGTCTTGGGTTTGTATTCTTCTATTCGTTGCAGCTCCTCTTTGCTAAGGGCATCCACCGTTTTCTTTCCCTTGACGGTTGGGAACCGTAAATCACTCAGTGGGTTGAAAGGGATTTGTCCATTCTGGGCAGCTAACCGTAGGCAAGCACTTATTGATCGTACAAAAAGTTTACTATTAAATAATGATTCGTGTGTACTTTGATTAGCATACCAGGTAAAGATTCGTAATCCATGGGCTGGAACTACTTCTATTGCCAACATACCAAGATACTCTTGCTCTTCCAGGTAGCGCAACAACACTCTTCGGAAGGTATAATACTTTTTGAGCGTACTTTTCTGCAGTCTTTCGATATTGACTTTGTATTCAATCAGCTGATCATAAGCATCAATCAACTTTAACTGGTCCTCAGTCCCTTTTCGGTAGATCTTCGAAACCAATGCCGGAGTGACCACTTTTCCAAGCCGCAACTGCTCTTGGTGAACCTCATACAGCTGAGATTCCATCATCAAGAGTTGCTGATTGTAACTTTTGTACAGTGGTTCTGATTTCTTTACTCGCTTGCGATCATTATCCCAATCCTCTCCTTTGATACAGATACCTGTAGATATGTCGGATCGCTTTTTACCAATAATAATCCTACAAGCAATATGAAACGTATCCCCTCCATGCTTTCCCTCTGTCGCTCTTTTCCAGAAACTTATATTCATTTTCTATGGACTTTTTTGATGAGAATATAGAGGTAGGAGCGTTGCTAAACCCTTGCTAAAATTTTGCCGTAACCAAATGCCGTATCCGTCACCTGATCCGTCACCAAAAAGGGTCTCGTAACCGAATCCGTAACCTCGTAAATTACAAATCCATAAGAGATTGAAATACAGCTACATATAAGCATAAAGCATAAAAAACAGCTATCTAGCGAAGGGCTAAATAGCTGTTTTTTGCCTCAAAATCAATGATTCAGTAGCACCACCAGGAATCGAACCTGGATCTAAGGCTCCGGAAACCCACGTGTTATCCATTACACCATGGTGCCATTTCTATTTTAGTCATCCAAATATAAAGATTCTTTTCTTTTTCCTAAAAACATTCCTACACTCTCTTCTCACCTCTTTGATTCTCAGAATGAAATATTTCTTTTTAGGCTAACGACAAAAATAACCCTGTCAAAAAAGTAGTGCCTGTAAATTTGAAGATAAGGGAAAGCTTTCGCTTTCCCTGGGTATTTATTGGTTATCTAAAAATAGTTTTCTTGTTATTTTGTGATGGTCTGTTGTCCTTATCTCGAGTAGGTAAATTCCTTTTGAAAGACCTTTTACCGGGATCGTGTGGGTGTTTTTTCCTTTGGGCAGTAAGCCTGAGGAAATTACCTTACCTGCTAAATCCCGTATATACCATGCGCTCGCTAATTGTCCCTGTAAGTACCAGCGTAGTGTTACTTCTTCTTGGGCTGGTACAGGGTAAAGTTCCATTTGATATTGCGCTGTAACCTCTATCCCTGATACCAGTTCGTTGGTCTCTATACTGTATATTGTTGACCATCCTTTGGTATTTCCTTCACTACTGACTGCTGCTACCCGAATATGATATACCGTAACAGGACTCAGGTTATTTAGGGTATAACTGGTATTGGCTTGACCTATGATGGTTTCCTCAGCCACCATGGTCTCGAAGGCGGTATCAGTAGCTACCTGAATATGATATTTTTCTGTAAAAGGTGCTTGCTCCCAAGCGATATAAAGGGCGTTATCCTCTTTGCGCTCTTCCATTACAGAAGTGATGAGCGTTGGTATGGCAGGCCACTCCTTTGATGTTCTGAAACGGTGTGTTATCCAGCGGGAATCCTTATCCCCTGAAATTGATTTGATACGAACATCATAATACGCCAGTACTTCCAACTCATTGGAAAAAGTATATGTTTCTAGAGAGGCGGTCACTGTATCCGCTATGAGTAAAGCGCTACTTTCAAAAGTATCTTTAGACTCCTTGACCTGAACCACCAATTGCTCGCTTATCTCAGAAGCATTCCATTTTAAGGTCAGCTGAGGGTTCACCCCTCTTTCGTCATTACTTGGCGAGATCAAGTTGGGATCCTTGAGTCCATCCAATCGGAAAGTCTGTACAGGAGAGTAAGTGCTATACCCTACCATATTATGACTCCTAACCCTCCAATAATAGTCGGTTTCCGCTTGCAGATGGGTTACCGAGAAGGTGGTGTCCGTCAAAGTGTCTACGGCTATAGAAAGCTCTTGCATTTCTTTGTCTGTACTCACTTCCAAGGCGTATCCCATAGCCATGGTACCATGTGTCCATTGTAACTGGGCTTCATCCCTATTCAAGCTCCCTTCTTCAGTAATAGGAACAACACTCCCCGGTTTCTCCAAGTGTTGCCATGTGCTAGAAGGCTGTACATTACCATACCTGTCATAAGCCCAAATAGAGTAAAACAGTGCATCCGAATCGTTCATGGGAACATTGGTCGTATACTCATCCTTATAACTCACGATTCGAAAATCAGTACGAATAGCAGGATCTTGCTCCTGACTCTCGGATTCTAGAATCAAATAGCGAACACTATCTCCTTTTTCGTAATCCCATTTCAAGGTTGTCAACCCTCCTTCTTCCTGCTCAAAACGGATTTGCTGAGGCACTGCTGCAGAAAAGACCGTATCGGCATTGAGTCGTGCTGGGACAATAGCTCCTTCATTATAAACATTATCCCTTATATACTCATAAAGCCCATTCACCTTCCAAAAAAAACTTGCCGAGAAGAAGACGTTTCCTTTCACCCCTTTATCTGCATTAGAACGATTGATTTCCACTTGCTTCTTTATTTCACTCAAGGACCACCCTGTGGCTGTAGCCGCTGCACGTTGGTTACTGACTTGTCCCATCGTATTCATGTAGTATTTATCCTCATGTAATACCACCTCCTGGGAGTCTACAGTTTTTCTCGCTGCCGGATTGGTTCCCAAATAGTGAATCGCCTGTCCAGTATACACACGGCTGTTGTACTTCTTCGCAACTGCTGCCCACCAGTTGTTCAAGATCAAGTAATCCTGCCCGCTACCTGTCGTCCAATACTGCTGAGGGGTCACATAATCTACGGTTCCATCCCTCATCCATGCCAATGGGTCACAATAAATCTGATGGTATGCATCCATACCATACACATCACTCTTGTCTGGTAATGTAACCCCATATTCCTCAGCCACCTGCTGATCCATTGTCCAGATCCCAAAAGGACTGACTCCAAACTCTAAGTAAGGCTTCTTGGCTTTTACCGCTTCATTCACCTTTCGAACCATATCATTGATACTGGCTCTACGAAAATCTCCCCTGCTCATCCCTTCCTCTGCATAGGTATCAAAGGCTTCCTGATCCTGTTCATCTCTTGTGCCGTCATAGGAATAAAAATAATCATCAAAGTGCACCCCGTCCACATCGTAGTTCTCCACCATGTCTGCGGCTACCTCTGCGACATAGTCAGCCACCTCTGGAAGTCCCGGGTTTAATATAAGCTGATACTGATAACCTCCCAGCTCCTGTTTCCAATACTTACCCTCTATCGTCCATTCCGGATGTTTTCGGTAAATATGGTTTTCATCAAAATCTTCCGGATTAAAAGGAGCTCTTGAAGGAACGGCGGCACGATAAGGATTCATCCAAGCGTGCACTTCTATCCCTCTCTTGTGTGCTTCTTCAATCACCCATTGCAAAGGATCATAACCAGGATCTTTTCCTTCTGTACCGGAAGCATAACGGGACCAAGGTTCTATATTGGACTTGTATAATGCATCACAGGCAGGACGTACCTGAAAAAAAACAGCATTCAGTCCAATTTCAGCAAAACCGTCCATCATCTCCACTAGCTTGGCTTTTTGTGTTTTCGAATCACTAAAGAATGTCTTCTTTGGCCAATCATTATTATAAACGGAAGTCAACCATACCGCTCGCATTTCTTGTTCAGGGCTTTCTTGTGCCAGTATATTACTTGCCAGTAGTAGCAACCCTATTAAAAAGTATAATTTACGCATATTTGTGAGTTATTATTGGATGATTTATCCTTGCTATAGTGCTTAAAAAATAAGGTTGGTAGCATATTACACAATACCCTACCAACCCTTAGCACTTATTTGGAACCACATCTTTTGGGATTCCAAACAAATTCTTAATAATGTAGATGCCTCAATGCATCTTTTCTATTTAAGTTAAATTACTTCACGAATAATTTTCCTGAGTACATTCCTTCTGTAGTCTCCAATTTCAGCAGATAAAGTCCTCCTTTTACTTGTCGCAACGAAATATTCAGAAGCCCTTTAGCCGACACCTTTGCATCTCCACCTGACACTACCGCTCCAGTAAGGTCAAATAGTTGCCATTTAACGTTCTTCTGGGAATAACTACTTAGTTGTACCTGCACAGATTCACTTGCTGGGTTTGGATACATAGTAATACCTCCAAGCTCAAACATCTCAATGCCTGCAACGACATCTCCTGTTGTAAATGCTACCACAGTAGACCACGCACCTTTATTTCCATCTTTATTCTCCCCTGCTATGCGTAAATAATAAGTCGTGTTAGGCTTTAAGTTCTTAAGTTCTAGACTATTTTCTGGCGCATTTACGGCCTGGCTACTTACCCCTTCTGCAAAGTTTTCATCTTCTGACACCTCAATCAAATACCTAAGCGCATACTCGTCTGTCTGCCAAGCCACTGCCACGACAGGATCCGTTAATACTATATTATTCTCAGGAGAAGTCACTGTGACCATTGCAGGATAATTATAGCCTGTTCTAAAACGGTGTGTCACCCATAATGACTCGCTATTATCATTCAGTGTTTGTATACGAATATCATAGTAATTATAAGCGTTCAAAGCATTCTCCAGCGTATACATTCCAGTAGAAGCATCAACTTCTTTATTCAACACTAAGTTATCTGTATCCTCAAAAGAAGCTGTCGCGTCCTTGATCTGAATGCGAAGGTTAGTCGCATCCTCTGCAGCTTCCCATTCTACTGTAAGCATAGGATTCAACCCTCTTTGATTATTCACTGGAGATAATAACATTGGATTTTTTACCGCATCGATGGTAAACTTATGTACTTCAGTAAAGTCACTAGCACCTGAAACACTCAATGACTGAAGTTGCCAATAATAAGGCGTAGACCCATCCAGTGTCAATTGCTCAAGGGCAAACGAAGTAGCCGTAAGAGTATCAATGCTGTATAGGATCTCACTCATATCTTCTTGCAAGCTGATTTGCATTCGGTAAGCCGTTGCGCCTGAAGCCGCTTCCCATTCTAGCACTGCATCTCTGGCTATTAAAATATCTTTTCCTGAGGTAATCACCGGTACATCTGGCGTTTCTAAAGCAGTCCATGAAGTAGATTTCTGTACAAAACCCTTACGGTCATAAGCCCATATTGCTACGTACTTCTGTCCTTCAGGTACTGCGCTATTCACTTGTGTATGTACCGTATCATAGGTTACCGCTACCAAATGCTGCTCTATACTTGGTGTTTGTTGTGGGTCTTCTGTTTCCAAAATAAGAAAACGATAAGCCTCTGCATTCGGATAAGTCCATGTTAATACCTCTGCATTATACCCTTCCACAAGATCCATACGAATATCTGTCACCTCTGTACCGTCCCAAGATGGATTCTCATTAATCATGGATGGCACAATGGATTGAGCCGTATAGATTTCTTTTTTCATATAGTCAGACAAACCACTTACTCTCCAGAAATCATTGGCCCTGAAGTATACGCTTCCTTTTACTCCTTTCGCCTCATTTGCCCGGTTTATCTCCACCTGTGTCTTAATCTCTCCCAAAGTCCAGGCTGCCGTAGCCGCTACTCTATTATTGGCTTCAGTCAGGTCCATGTATGACTTCATCTCGTGAAGGTCCTGATCTCCTTCTTGTGTTACTCTTGCTCCAGGGTTATTCCCCAATCGATAGGTTCCTTGTCCTGTATATACATGGCTATTAAACTTCTCAGCCATATCTGCCCACCAGTTGTTCAGGGTACGATAATCCTGTCCACCACCTGTAGGCCAGTACTGTTGAGGGGTAACATAATCTACTGTTCCTTCTTTCATCCAAGCCAAAGCGTCACAATAAATAGCATTATAAGCATCCAATCCTACGATTCCTGACGGCAAACTCACACCATACTCACTGGCAGCCGCTGCGCTTGTACTCCAGATACCAAATGGACTAATTCCAAAGCGAACATAGTCCTTCTCTAGTTTAATAGCATTGTACACCTTACGCACCATACTATTGATACTGGCACGACGAAAATCTCCTCTGTCCATTCCCACCTCTGCGTATTTATTGAACTCAGCCTGATCAAGTGCATCAGAAGTTCCCCCATAAGCATAAAAATAATCATCGAAGTGAATGCCGTCCACGTCATATCTTTTGACCACATCAGCAACAACCTCTGCGATATAATCAGCGACTTCCGGTTTACCTGGATTAAGGATATACCCTCCGTCACTATACTTAATCGCCCAGTCTGGGTGCTCTTTGTACACATGTCCTTCTGCAAAATAGCTATCCGATGGATTTTTGGCGGAAGCAATACGGTAAGGGTTCATCCAAGCGTGCACCTCCATACCTCTTTTGTGTCCTTCATCAATCACAAATTGCAAAGGATCATACCCCGGGTCCTGTCCTTGTACACCAGTCAAAAAGCGTGACCATGGTTCCAGGTCAGACTGATACAAAGCATCACACTCCGGTCTAATTTGAAAAAAGACAGCGTTCAATCCTATTTCCTGAAAGCGATCCATCATCTGGATTAAATCTGCTTTCTGTGCTTGAACATTCCCACGATCTGTACTTTTTGGCCAATCCAGGTTACTCACAGAGGTTAACCATACGGCCCTCATTTCTTGCTCTGGAACTTGTGCGTAAAGCGATTGCTGTACCGCAAACAGCAAACTCCAAAGGATTAGTATCTTTTTAATTTTCATATATATGAAGCTTTTTGGTGAAAAAGATTTCTATAGTCTGACAGGATTAATTTTTCTATTGATGCTGAGGGTTAAAAGTACTTTTATGATGGAAAAAAACCCTAGTACAGAATAGCTCCGTAATAGGGTTTTTTTGGTATTGTTAATGATATTTGAAATGTATCATTATCATTATTTTTTCTCAGCGTCGATTGCGATACCGTAAGCCTCAATACCTTCGATATACATCTCTACTTCGTCTTTACCCAACTCACCGTCAAGTTTGAAACGCTTGATACCTGAAGGAATTGCTTCTTCGCCCTCAGCTACAGCTGCAGCTCTGTAAGCCCAGTATACATAACCTGAGTTTGGATCTACAGCGATACCTGTGATACCTATTGCCTCATTTGTTCCTCCTTCTGCATCAAATGGTGCATCGTCGATCAATTCCTCATCCGAACCATCAAGGTTTGCACGATAAAACTTAACAGAAGCAGCGTCATTCGCTTTGTTTGTTGAGAAGTAAACTTTACCATTTACTTTATCTACAGCGAATGCTTTTACAGTGTGTCCTTGTAGCAAACCACCAGCAGCTGGAAGTGCTGTTGTTACTCCGATGTCACCATCCTCAAATCTCCAAAGACCTCTGTGGTTCGAAGCTTTTGACCACCAGTACTCACCGTCTACCACTCTGAAGTCACCATTCAAGGCACCCCATCCGTAACCGTATCCACCACCGTCTACGTTCAGTCCGTAAGATGAGTAGTATGCTAGTTCATTGTTTGCAACCAATTTCAAGTCTGCAAGACCTGCTGGAGCAATCTCTAGGTTCTCTGATGATGCTGGAATTTGGTAAACCCCTGCGTTTCTATCTGTAAAGTAAATCTTACCGTTAGCAATATCTCCAGCGAATGGATCGCTATAGTGATCAGTGTTTTCCGCCTCAGTATCTGTCAAGAACTTCGCGTGAACCATTACCTGATCGTTAGCATCTACTGACATGATAGAACCTGGGATCTCCTGTGCAAAAGTACCCCATACTACGTCAGATCCTGCATTGAAAATATATAGTTTATTCTCTGCATATCTCAATGTCAATGGGTGACCTGCTAAATCAATAGCCATATCAGAAACTTTTGGACCCAATACGTTTATTTTACCTTTCAATAGCGTACCGTCTTTCTGAGCGATATACAAAGTAGGAGCCAACTCTGCTTTTACTGTGATGATTTCCTCTGTTTTCAACATACCGTCACCACCTTCTGAAAGGTTAGCATCCGCCATAGTAACTGCTAGCTTTAGCGTCAATTCACCATCGTTGATGAACTGTGCTACTGGTGCAGCTACAGAAGCAGCGTTTGCGCTGATCTCAGCACCTGTTACTACGTCTGCTGCATCAGAACCTTCAGCTACAAATTCCCATGAGATCTCAGAAACACCTTTATTATCTGGATCGTAAACTGAATAAGAAAGTGTGATCTCCTCACCTGTGATCGCCTCTTTGTCCAAAGAGATCTCAGGAAGTGCCTCAGAGATTGATACCTCTCTAGTAATCATTGCAGACTCCGCACCGTTTGGTGTCAACATTACTTTGTATGCACCTGGGTACTTAAACGTGTACGT
This sequence comes from Algivirga pacifica, assembly GCF_039543525.1. Taxonomy (NCBI): domain Bacteria; kingdom Pseudomonadati; phylum Bacteroidota; class Cytophagia; order Cytophagales; family Flammeovirgaceae; genus Algivirga; species Algivirga pacifica. Next base: position 25,602 of record NZ_BAABJX010000038.1, on the reverse strand, counting down.
AAGATCTTTCTCTGTAGACTCATGCAGTACAGTCTCACCTTGCATTACTTTCCACTCGAATGACTCTGCTCCTTGTGTCAGGTTAGAAAAAGTAAGCGCATTACCCGCGATTGCTAGCTCCTGATCCCAAACAGCTACTACTTCATTATCAAATGTTTTTTCACAAGAAAATAGCATAGCAGCAATGGTGATACCACCAATTACTCTCTTAGCGTGTTGTAAATAGTTCATTTATAGTATTAATTTAATTATGAATAAAAAATATCAGCACTGTTACAGTTTTGAGTTTCTATTTAGCTTGAATGTTATCTCAATGATCACAGTTTCGCTGTTTATTGTTTTCTTTATTTGATTGTTATTCTAGACTCAAGAGAGAAGTTACTTACTCCACTGCCACTTTTTGCTTCACATTTTGACAGCACTACGTGTACTTTCTTATACTGATACTCTCCCAGTAAATCCTCTAAAGGAATTGCACTGTACATAGTGGAAAGCCACTCCTTACCGGCATCAGTCAAGTTGCCTTCTGCATCGTATTGTGCTGCAAGCTGCTCAGCAGTGGTTTGCTCCAGCTCAGTCACCAATAGTTTTTCGTGTCCTGCATCTGTAAGCGTACTGACTAGCTCTTCAATAAACATTGCCTTGACCTCAGCGTCCAAAGAAGCTGCAAAAGTCGCAATCGACTCAACGATTACTCCCTCGATAATTGTTGTCTTTGATTGTTTATTGACTGATCTAAACGTTGAAGGAATATCCAAGGCTACCGTCTTCTGGTAGGTCTTACTATCCAGTTTAAAATCATTTTCGCTGAAGCTATACTGTGCGTGTACCTCGTAAGGAACTACTTCTGTTTCTATCTCTCTAGAAAAACTAAAGTTTACGGAAGGAATCTTAAATAGATATTGCTCGGTAGTAGTTGCCTGCCACCACAAATAGAACCCTTCGTAATTTTTGGCTCCCACGATCCAGTAATCGATCGTCGTTTCAGTTTCTCTTCCTGCGGTTGCTGCAGGCTGAAACGGCGACATATAAATATTAGGAGCAAAGCCTTGCATCTCCCCTAATTCACCCAAAGGATCATTTTGCTCACAAGCAGAGAAGGATACCGCCCAAACTGCCAATATAGCATACCATATCTTCTTCATCTTTATCATTGGTTATAATGAATTAAAAATCGATTTTCTTAGCCCAGAACATTGGCTGATACATCCAGGCTGGATTTTGGTAAGCACCTCTTTTCTCCAACTCTTCCTTATTATAGATCTGCTCTGTTTCTGGATCGTAAGGGAATCGCTGTAACCATACATTATCTGAAGTTTCTGCCTCCCAATAAACTGCCAATCGAACCGGACGCTCCAGGTTAGGATATACGTCAGTACTAAATCCATGACGTCTCATATCCACCCATACTTCCCCTTGTAGATACAGGGCGATCATCTTCTGTTGCATGATGAATGACAAGGTGATTGCAGCAGCATCCTGCGGGTATTCATCACTTGCCATGAATGCATTTTGCTCATCCACAGGGACACCTGCTCTATCCATATGTGCTTTTACTCCCTCGTTCATAGCAGACAATGCCTCTCCATATTGCTTTTTCAAGAACAATACTTCTGCTTTGATGAAGTGCAACTCCTCTTCCATGAAGTAGTAATGGGCTCCATCATCTCTCGTTTGATAGTTTCCGTACAGATCCGGATACTCCAATGGATCAATGTTTCCGTCCATACCTTCTCCAGAACGTACAGCATGGTATACGGGACGCATAGTCATGGTTCCCGCTACATCAAACTCTGCTTCCGCTCTAGATGTCATCAAGTAAGGAAGACGAGGATCTTTAAAGTCGGCCGTCAATGGGTCATATCCCATCAACTGGAATAAGAAGAACTGCGTAGGAGCACTTCCTCCCAAAACATTTGCCCAATAATCCCATTCCGGTTTCGTCTGGCTTCTACCCCACATCGACTTTTGATAGTCATTACCGTTCTCCACTACACCATAGTTATAAGCAGCCGTCGTAAACCCGAACTCTTCTGCCTTAGCGATAGCCTGTAATACGGCATCATAGTCTGCATTAACATTTGGAATATAATGCAATAATGTACGAGCCTTCACCGCATAAGCTAATGCAATCCACTTATCCAAATCACCGTCATATACAATATCATCTACCAAAGGAGCGTTAATATCTTTCTCTTCTTTCGCTTTCTCTAAAGTGGTAATCGCAAGATCCAGTTCTTCCAGAATAAATGGATAAACCTGCTGCTCCTGGTCATCATATACCGGAGAAGGGTTTCCCTGGAAAGCTTCTGTCATTGGAATATCTCCAAAAACATCCGTAGTCATTTGTGTCGAAAGCGCAAAGATTAATCGACCAACCCCTTCGTAGTTTTCATTCCCTTCTTCGATTCCCTTATCTATCAGATGCAAGGCATTAATCCCTACATCGTGGTAATGCGCTCTGAAATGTCCAATACGGTTTACGTTCAGGTAATCCCAGCGATCTCTCCTTGTATCCGTCCCTCCTAAGGTTGCAACCTGCTGCGTAATATATGCCGCAAACTCTCCATGCTCGTATACGGATTTACTCATAAATCCAAGTACCGGTGGCAAGAGGTATTGTGCAGGAGCAGTGACAGGCTGCTCCGGGTTAATATTAACCTTATAATAATCATCACAAGAAGTGGTTGCGAAAAGTGTGCTTGCTGCCAAAGCACTTATTACTAGTATTTTTTTCATGTGTCTGTTGATGTTTGGAAGTTTAGAAAGATGCATTAATACCTACCGTCAAACTTCTAGTCAACGGAACGCCATAGTTATCCAAGCCTATTGTTCCTACTCCTCCGTAGTTTGTGTTTGGATCAGCACCAGAGTACTTTGTTAGTAGCAACAAGTTCTTAGCCGTCACATTGAAGCTTAACTTGTCAAACCCTAGTTTTTCTATCTGATATTTGTTAAAGGTATACCCCAAACGTACAAACTCTAATCGGGCAGAAGTACCATCTTCTACAAAGTTCTCTCCTACAGGAAGGATACTCTCTCTGATGAAGTCCTGATCAACAATTGCCGTTGTTGTATTTGGCTCAAATCCACCTTCTTTCTCTACAACGCCATTTACGACAACTCCCTGATTTCTATATTGCTCTAAATAATGATGTGTACCCAGGCTATACATACTAGAAGCTGTTGCGTTCACTACATCTCCTCCTACTACGAAGTTCATCATCACACCTAACGACCACCCTTTATACTTAAAGGTATTGGTAAGTCCCATCATCCAGTCTGGCTCACGATTACCAATCATCTTGTTACCGTTATAATCAACCGCTAAGGAGCCGTCTGCCTTCTGAATATAGTCGCCATTTTCGTCCAACTGATACGTTCCAATTCTTGGATATCCTCTTTCATCCACAACAATATTTCCTTCCTTGTCTCTCAAATAAGTCGTTCCAAGAACACCCATAATTGGTTCGCCTTCTGTATGACCAGGACGTGCTTGTTGCAATACCTGCCCAGAAGTTACAATGGCTGCAGACATATGATCAGGTAAACCAATCAAACGAGACTTATTTCTCGTAAAGTTAAGACTTGCGTCCCATGTAAAGTCATCACTTACGGCTAATGTATGATCTAGTAATACCTCTATCCCTCGGTTACGAATTGATCCACTGTTAAACACCATTATAATGTACCCTGATGATGGCGATACTCTACCAGGGATGATCTGATCATAAGCAGACATTTCATAGAGTGTTGCTTCTAAATGTGTCTTCCCGTTAAAGAATCTCATATCTGCACCAATCTCCCAAGAAACTGTTTCCTCTGGTTTTAACTCAGGATTCCCTCCTTGATAGAAATAATTATAGCCATTATTAATTCCCTTGTAAGCTTCCAAGGTCGAAGTCAAACTATATGGAGGTGGAATTTTACCTACTGTAGCATAGTTACCATGAATCTTACCATATGAAAGTAGTTCCTTTGTACTCTCTGGCAACAACTCACTAAATACAAAACCAGCACTTACCGAAGGGTAGTCAAATGGAGAGTTCTTCTGAGGCAATGTAGATGCCCAGTCTCTACGGTAACTTGCCCCCATATACGCAATACCTTTATAATCTAGCTTGATGTCAGCATATCCACCAATCAACTGTGATTGCCCCCTGTAGTCGGTGTTGAACATAGTAGATTGCTCCAGATTATTAATGGAAACAAACCCTGGATTCAGGAACTCTTCCCCTGACACTACAGAAGTAAGGCTTCCATTATACTGGTAGTTATTCCCTATCAATGCTGTTAGACGGAAATGATCTCCCAATTGTTTGTCGTAAGAAATATTAAATGTAGAAGTTAAACTAACTCTGTATTTATCAGAATCAGAAATAGCTCCACCAAAACTATTTCCTGCGGTAGTAGGCATCGTTACAGCTCTATAGAAAGAGTTAGAAATATCCGTTCCCAAACGATAGCTAAATGTCAATGCTGATGTTGGCTTATAGTTCAACATCGCCTGACCAATCAAACGATCTATGCGCTCATTTCTAGAGTTATTCTCTCTCAGCCAATAAGGGTTGTTTCTATTATCCTCCTGATCTTCCTCAGGTAAATCGTACAACCATCTCTTCTCCCCATTTGGATACAGGTAATTAGCCATCTCATCATTGTACGGCCAGTTATATACAGAGTACATCGAAGCTGGCAATCTACTTACATTGGAACGAATATAGTTCAATGAAGTAGTCACATCGATATAATCATTGAACTGCACTCTACCTTTTGCCAATAGACCTATTCTTTTATATCGTTCGGTTGGCACAACCCCTTGGTGATCCATGAAATTGGCTGAAGTATAGAAGTTCACTTTTTCATTTCCTCCAGACACCGAAAGGTTATACTTCTGCATTACCCCTACGTCGAAGAAGTCGCTAGTATTGTTTTGATACAAGGTATCTCCTGGTGTTGCCAAAGGACCCCACGATAAGAATGTATTCCCTACACTCAACCCTCTGGTTCCTTGTAAGAAAGACGACTGTCTTTCGGCTACATTCAACGGCATATCAAACTGTGTCGTAGAACCTACCGACACTTTCGTTTTCCCTGTCTTACCCGATTTTGTCGTAATCAACACGACACCATTGGCTGCCTCCAATCCATAAAGTGCCGCTGCTGCTCCACCTTTTAGTACGGAAACATTCTCTACATCATTCATATCGATATCCATGGCACTGTTACCTCCAGTACTAGTTCTTTCGTTTCGCACTGGAATACCATCTACAACAAATAGAGGTTGATTCTCTCCACCTTCGGCTATCGATGACATCCCTCTAATCAGGATAAAAGAACCTGCACCCGGTGAACCTGAAGTTGTTGAAACTTGTACACCCGCTACTTTACCGCTCAGGGACTCAATCACGTTTTGTTTTTGTGTATCTTGTAGTTCAGAACCCGCAACTCTTTGCACAGCATAGTTCAAGGCTTTCTTCTCCTGCTCAATACCAAAAGCCGTCACCACTACCTCATCCAGCTGATCAGCCTCTGTAGTTAATGATACATTTAAAGTCGTTTGATTGCTAAGCACAATGGATTTCTTCTCATAACCAATCATGCTGAACTCTAACACGACAGGACTATCCGAATAAGGAATAGTCATTTTGTAGTTACCATCAAAATCCGTTACTGTACCGATTGTTGTACCTTTGATCACCACATTGACCCCGATCAATGTAATATTATCTTCGGCATCTCGTACAGTACCTGAGAGGACCCGGTCCTGTGCCCATACACCACTCACTAGCAGTAATAAAGGAACAGTCAGCATCCATGAAAAAAGTTTGCTTCTCATAGATAGGAGGATTTGTTTGTGTTGTTTTATGTCTATAGTTTAAATCATTCACAAATAGCATCATTTCTGCCACGCATCGATCCCCTTTTTCCGTGAAAACATGATTTAACAGAATTTTTCAGTTACTTTTTGTCTGTGTTACGAACCGTCAGGAACCATACCTTGGAGGAAAAATGATTTTCCCTATTGTTACTTTCTTGTTCTATTTATTCTCCATTTTTTTTATTAAATTATTTAATAGCCAAAGTGAACGGTTCGCCCCGTTATTGTTCCAATAAACAATCTTGCTTATGGTATCCGATCAAAACTACTTACCGCTATACCCTTTCAAACAGTCTCATTTAAGTACTATTTATCCTGCCCTCTTTCGACGGGTGCGCGTTGATTATCGACGCGAGCGCTTATTCACTCCCGACGATGATTTTGTAGACATTGACTGGTCCAAGGTGGGCAGTCATCGCTGCGTCATTGTCGCTCATGGACTGGAAGGCTCTTCTGATCTATCCTATGTAAAAGGTGTTGTCAAAATGGCCAACGACCGTAAATGGGATGCTGTAGCCCTCAACTATAGGGGGTGTAGTGGAGAACATAACTGGAAATTCCGCTCTTACCACCCTGGCGCTACGGATGACATTAAATTAATGGTAGAGCATATTATTACCACAGGAAACTACAAAGAGGTTTTTCTGGTAGGATTTAGTTTAGGAGGCAATCTCTTACTCAAGTATGCTGGAGAAGAGAATAATCATATTTCCTCCAAAATCGGTGGACTAGTGGCGATCTCTGTCCCTTGTGACTTGGAAGCTACCTCTGACCATATGCACCGCCCTGCCGGGTATGTCTATCGCAATCGCTTTCTAAAATCACGAAAGGAAAAAGTAAAACATAAAGCCACCTACAAAGAGGCTTCCTTTACGATTGCCGATGTCAAAAAAGTAAAGACTTTTGAGGAACTAGATGATATGTACACAGCACCGGCACATCATTACCCCAATGCCCGGGAGTTCTGGAGAGCGACCAGCTGCAAACACTACATTCCAGACATTAAGGTTCCTACCTTGATTATCAACGCAACCAATGATCCTTTACTTCCTGAGGAAAGTCACCCTATCCTAGAAACCAAAGGACATCCTTTTGCCAAGTTGATGCTCACCAAATACGGGGGACACGTAGGTTTCTACGATTACGGTAATAAATTGTATTGGCACGAACAACAAATCTTTAAGTTTCTGATGAAGCATTTAGGGTAAGTATAACGCCCCGTATAAACAATGTTGGGAACATACTACCGCAATATTTCCTTTTCCTAATAGATGCAACAAAAAAGATAGGTTATGCAAGCGCAATTAAATGATTATTTATCGTGGTATATGGGGCAAGTCCCTTTAAGTGCCTTGGAGCAAGACGAAAAACTTCCTCCCCTGCATTGTCACAGAAGAGCCATTACCATCTCCAGAAGCTACGGAAGTGAAGCCCTTCCTATTGCTCGTGCCCTTGCAGAAAGGTTAAACCAGAAATACCAATTGGAAGGGAAATATGCATGGATTGTTCTGGATCGGGAAATCCTTCATCAGGTAGCCGGTAAACTAGACGTCTCTTCTTGGAAGCTCAATGAGTCCAATACCCCTTTAGATAGAGGAGTGTTGGAAAGTATTCAAAAAGCTTTTGATCCTGATCAGAATGTCATGGATGCTAATATGGTGCAAGCACTGCATACGGTACTAGGGAGTTACCTGTATAGAGGTAATGTCATTATCGTTGGACGTGCAGCAGCTACCTTTACCGAAACCCTTCCAGAAGTTCTCAACGTTAAACTCCGTGGCAGCCTCGCATATCGTACCTCCCGGATCAGTATAAAAAAACATCTGGATAAAGATGAAGCTGAAAAGGTCGTAAAGAAAATGGATAAACGTCGAAAGAATTTCATCCATTATGTCTACCAACAGCCTGACGAGCCTCTCTATGATATTGCTTTCAACCGGGAAAGAGTACCTACCGATGTGATTCTTGATACTGTCATGCGTGCGGTTGAGGTACTACCTGAAGGAAACCTTAACGGGTAACATTGTTGAATTGTTGAATCGTTGAATTGAGCTTCGCTCGTTGATTCGAGTTGAACTGTTGATTGAGGTGCGTGTATACTGATACTCATACAACATATCAACTCGAATCAACGAGCGAAGCTCAATTCAACTCTCCAAAGGAGAAATTCAACGATTCAACAGACTTGAAAAACGAGTATCTTAAGGGCGGCCACAAAGGTCGCCCTTACGTTTTCCCTTTTACTTTTTACCTTTTCCCTCCAAAGTCCTATATTTCCAAATATTTTGAAACCGTTTTCTAACTTAAGACACATTATGAAAACTTTATTTTTCACATTTATTTTTTCAATCCTGAGCCTTGGATTGACTCAAGCGCAATCTGTAACAATCAGCGATGTTGAACTAAAAGAAAATGTTACCGTAGACGGTACCGATCTAGTGTTGAATGGAGCAGGCATACGTACCAAGTTCTTTTTTGACCTTTATGTAGGTTCTCTTTACCTTCCTTCCAAGAAAACTGATGCTGAAGCCATCATACATGGAGAAGACCTAATGCGTATTCAATTAAACATTATCTCTAGTATGATCACTAGTGAAAAAATGGAAAGCGCAACTCGAGAGGGATTCGAAAATGCTACCAATGGAAAAACACAGCCTATAGAAGGGGAGATCAATGCATTTATTGATGTTTTCAAAGAGGAAATCAAGGAAGGAGATGTTTTCCAGTTTGACGCCCAAGGACCTAGAGTTACTGTATATAAAAACGGCAACAAGTCCATCGTGATCGAAGGAAAAGCATTCCGCGAAGCGCTTTTTGGAATCTGGTTGAGCAACAAGCCTGCAGATAAAAAGCTAAAAGAGCAAATGCTAGGGAAATAATCACAGCATTCACTTCTGTACAGATCCATTTTTTTCTTAGATTTGTCGCTTAATTAGGATTTAAGATTTTATAAATGCCCATTTTTACGAATGGGCATTTTTTAAATAACGTATACACCATGGAATTAGCAAAGACTTATAATCCGAAAGAGGTTGAGGACAAATGGTATGCTTACTGGATGGAAAAGAAGTTTTTCCACTCTAAGCCTAACCCTGACAAAAAACCTTACACTGTAGTCATCCCTCCTCCCAATGTAACGGGAGTACTACATATGGGACACATGTTGAACAATACCATTCAGGATGTATTGGTCAGACGTGCACGTATGAAAGGGTATGAAGCATGTTGGGTACCTGGTACGGACCACGCCTCTATTGCCACTGAAGCGAAGGTGGTGAAAATGTTGAAAGAAGAGCAAGGATTAGACAAGAAAGATATCAGCCGTGAGGAGTTTATGGGACATGCCATGGACTGGAAAGAGAAATACGGAGGAATCATTCTTGAGCAATTGAAGAAGCTTGGTGCTTCTTGTGACTGGGACCGTACTCGTTTCACAATGGAAGACGAGTTGAGTGCAGCAGTGATCAAAGTCTTTGTAGACCTATACCAAAAAGGTCATATCTACCGTGGCGTACGTATGGTTAACTGGGACCCAGAAGGAAAAACTGCCCTGTCTGACGAAGAGGTAATCTATAAAGAGGTAAACTCTAAATTGTACTATGTACAATATCCTATCACAGGAGAAGATAATGCCTTTGTAACGATTGCTACGACACGTCCTGAAACGATTCCTGCCGATACAGCGATCTGTGTGAATCCTAACGATGATCGTTTCAAGCACTTGATCGGAAAAACCGTAACCGTACCTACCACTGATCGCCAAATTCCAATTATCGGTGATGAGTATGTGGATATTGAGTTCGGTACAGGTTGCTTGAAAGTAACTCCTGCTCATGACCTGAATGACTATGAGTTGGGTATGAAGCACAACCTGAAGGTTATTGACATCATTGAGGAGAATGGTACCATCAATGCCCTTGCTGGAGAGAAGTATGCTGGAAAAGATCGTTTTGCGGTAAGAAAAGAGATCGTTAAAGACCTTGAGGAAAGTGGCAATCTGGTAAAAGTTGAGGAACTACAAAACAAAGTAGGTACTTCTGAGCGTACTGGAGCGGTAATCGAGCCTCGTTTGTCTACACAATGGTTTGTGAAGATGAAGGAATTGGCAGCACCTGCACTGGAGAACGTAATGAATGACACGATCCAACTACACCCTGCCAAGTTCAAGAACACTTACCGTCACTGGATGGAAAATGTAAAGGACTGGTGTATCTCCAGACAGCTGTGGTGGGGACAACGTATCCCTGCATACTACTTGCCTAACGGGGAGTTTGTAGTTGCTGAAACACCTGAAGAAGCGCTAAAGCTAGCACAAGCGATCGATAGCAGCGTGACCTTGGAGCAATTGCAACAAGACGAAGATGTCTTGGATACTTGGTTCTCTTCATGGTTATGGCCTATTTCTGTATTTGATGGCATTACTCAACCTGAAAATGAAGAAATCAACTACTACTACCCTACTGAGGATCTAGTGACTGGCCCAGATATCCTATTCTTCTGGGTGGCTCGAATGATTATTGCAGGATATGAGTGGAAAGGAGAACTTCCATTCAAGAATGTATACCTAACGGGTATTGTTCGTGACACACAAGGACGTAAGATGTCCAAGTCATTGGGTAACTCTCCAGACCCACTTGGGTTGATCGAGAAATTTGGTGCTGATGGGGTACGTGTAGGGCTACTACTAAGTTCTGCAGCAGGTAACGACCTTTTATTCGATGAGAGCCTTTGTGAGCAAGGAAGCTTCTTTGCCAACAAAATCTGGAATGCTTTCCGTCTGGTAAAAGGATGGGAGGTAGACGAATCTTTGGACGGCAGTGCCAACCAGGTTTCCATCGATTGGTTTACGGCCAAGTATAACAAAGCAATCAAAGAGATCGAAGATAACTTTGCAAAATACCGTATCTCTGATGCCTTAATGGGTATCTATAAGCTTATCTGGGATGATTTCTGTTCATGGTACCTGGAGATGATCAAGCCAGATTACCAAAAGCCAATTGACAAGGCTACTTATGAGCAGACGATCACATTCTTTGAGGAGTTGATCCGTTTGTTGCATCCGTTTATGCCATTCCTAACAGAAGAGCTATGGCATACGATCAAAGAGCGTGAGGAGAAAGACTGTATCATTGTTGCAGCCTACCCTGAGTATAAAGAGGTAGATGAAACGATCCTGGCACAAGCTACCGCAGCTTTTGAAGTAGTTTCTAACGTAAGAAACATCCGTAACAGTAAGCAAATCGCTCCTAAGGTTGCCCTTCCATTGGCCATCATGGCTGATCAAAAAGAGACTTACGAGCGCTTTAGCCAAGTGATCAGCAAACTTGCTAATCTGGAAGAGCTAAGTTTTACTACTACTGAAATTGAGGGAGCTACACAATTTGTGATCAAAACCGACAAGTTCTTTGTGAACCTGGAAGGACAGATTGATGTAGAAGCTGAGCGTGAGAAACTGATCAAAGAGCTTGAATATACGAAAGGGTTCTTGAAGTCTGTCGACAAAAAGCTTTCTAATGAGCGTTTTGTTAACAACGCGCCTGAGCAGGTAGTCGCTAAAGAGAAGCAGAAGCAAGCTGATGCCGTTAGTCGTATCGAAACGCTTGAAAATGCACTAGCTAAGCTTAACTAAATCATTCTGACTACTGTAGGTAAACAGTAGTGAGTAAATCATCATACTTTTTCCCTGTTTTACTTATAACAGGGAACTTTCATTGGGGCTGTCGGCTTTTCCCTTAAGACAGCCCCTATTTTTAGGAAACAACATGTTTAGAATAATAAAAAATATCCTATTCATTTTTGCTCTTTTAATCAGCTTTTCAGCTTGCAGAAAAGACGTCAGCAAACAGAAAAAAGTTAAATCAAAGATTTTTGCGCTACAGCCTCTAGACTTCAAATATTTTACGGCAAAAGGAAAAGCAATCTATGAAGCGAATAAAGACGCTGTCAATGTCTCTATGGAAGTTCATATTGCCAAAGACAGTGCTGTTTGGGTTTCCTTACGTACTGCCGGTATTGAAGGGTTACGTATTCTAGCCACCAAAGATTCCATTCAGGCACTTAACCGCCTGGCCCGCGAATATTATGTTATTTCCTACGATGAACTGGAAGACCTCACAGATATCCCCTATGATTACGCTTTATTTGAAGGGATTTTCACAGGAAACATCCCACCTCAGTTTGAGCTAAAAAGTAAAGCTATTATGACAGAAGATCATTTTTTACTCCGTAATAAAAGAGGAGATTACAAGATCAATCTTTATGTCAGTAGAACCTTACAAAAATTGGAACGCCTATTTATCGAAAAGAAAAGGGGAGATCAAGGAGCAGACTTGGCTTATAAAAACTTTAAACTCGTAGATGATGAGTCTCAGCAATTGTTCCCTTATCATAGTGAACTACGCATTGGAGAGTCTGATAACTTTTCTTTGAAAAAGGTCAATATGAAAGTGAATCTACAGTACAATAAAATCAAGCTGGAAGATAAATCTCCTAAATTTTCATTTGCTGTTTCTCCAAGATATAAGGTGGTCAAACCTAAGCAACTCCGCTTGTCCAATAATTAACCTACATATTGTTCATGTTGTTTAGTTGAGCTTCGCTCGTTCATAATGTTTAGTTGTTTACCTATAAAATTCATGAAACGAATTTCAAAATTTCAACTAAACATTATGAACGAGCGAAGCTCAACTAAACACTATGAACAACCCCTATATAGCAATATTTAAGGGTTATCATTAGATATTTTCAACAATCTTTCATTCCTCCTTATTATTTCTTGCTTTCCCAAAGGCTGTCGATTAAATTTTATAATATCTACCCATTATATCTTTCCATCCGATAGCCTAATAACCCTATGAGAAAAGCATTCATTTTCCCTATAGTAGCATCTTTATTTCTTTGTCTTTTTTCTTGTGAAGATGCCTATTACAATCCTGAAACGAAAAGTATCTCTGCCGAAATTTCCGGTGACCAATTCAATAGTACCGATTTCTTTGCGGTCAAAAATGGTAAAACACTTAGTATAAGCGCCTCTCAAAGTAGCAAGCAACTTACTATGGTACTGAATAAATTTGAAGGAGAAGGAGAATATGTCCTAGGAGGTGATGCTAATAATAATGAAGCAACTTGGGAACCAGCACTAGGTGGCACATTCACCACACTAAACATGACCATTATTTCTGGTAAAGTAAAGGTGGATGAATTTGATGGATCCTCTATCAAAGGTACTTTCCAATATGTTGCTAGTAATGGCTCTAAAGAGGTCAGTGTAGAAGAAGGAATTATTAATATTTTACTCACCACTCCCATAGAGTAATCGAGACATTTATTTAAATGATAAGGGACCTCTAAGAGGTCCTTTTTTTTGAGAAAGGAGAAATTCACTCACTTTATACTTTTTACCTTTTACCTTTTACTTTTTTTACCTTTTTCTAAAATACAGGTAAAGAAATATATACGCTAAGCATTTTTTCCGACGAATTCTCTATCCAAACCTTTCCTCTTAACTGCTCAATAAATACCCGGCTCAGGAAAGTTCCCAATACAATCTCCCTCTGATCATTGGTCAATATACTGGTATCACATTCTGTCAGATATTGATCCAAAATCTTTTGCCGTATCATCATATTAGTCACCTTGATTTCTACCGTTACCTCTCCCATTCCTATCTCCTCTATTGACTTCAAAGTGACCAATCCCCCTGACTCCTGAGCAGAATATAACACCCCTAACAAAAACTGCTGATAGATAAATTTCAATACTGCTTCATCTGCCTGTACATATAATTGGGTAGGTGCTACAACTAAACGTACACCCTTAGCTTTAAAACTCTCCTCGCAAGTGCTCACTACATCCTCCAATACCTGTTGTAGCTCTACATGATGTTGATCGGGAGAAAGGACTCCTCCCTCTGCCTTCACCAATAACAATAAATTACCGACAATATTTTTCAGGGACCTCAGGTCAGACCATAAGGAGTCTGATTCTTCCATTCCTTCTTCTTTACTTTGTAATCGCTGTATATATTGATGGAGCAATCCCTCTAGTTCTCGTCCAAAATAATCAGAGAAAGCGCTTCTGACCTGAATTGCTTTTTCCATTCTTCGACGATCCTCTAATAAACGTTCATTACTCAACTGAAAATGCTTTGCCTTCAGCTCCTGAGATTCCAGATGATGATTTTCCTTCTCCAATTGTTTTATAAACCCTTCCTTCAAGCGATTAATGTTCTCTGATAACTCTATCACTTCCCTTAGGTTGGTATCTACATTAATCGAGCGTTGTAAACTTACCCCCTCATAAACATCCCTGGACAATTGTTCATTCAGTAGGATCAATGGATTTGTAATTCCATTACGAAGAAAGAGAAACAATAGGAAAGAAAGCAATACACTTACTCCTAACAAGAAAACATATACACTTCTCACCTCTGACAGTTTATCTTTAGCCTTTTGAATTGTTTGTGTTTTTAAAACATTAAACTCACCCTGAATATTCTCTTCCAGAGAAGCTAATACAAATAATAAACTACCATTCTTATTCCGAGAACCTAATTGAATGTCCGTCAACACCAACTGATCAAAGATAGCAGCATACCCCTCAATTTGCTCAAAATAACGTTCCTGATAATCCTTCTTCAATTGCTGCATCAAGGTTCTGACTTTCTGACTATATTTTTTCACAGCATTTGGGCTACTATACTGTAGGTAAGATTGCTCCAGTGTAAATAACTGATACACTTGATCAGAGTACCGACTCATCTCAGGAGCCCCAAATACCTGATAACGTGCAAGACGTAACCTAGCATAGGTTCCTTTGTCTTTACGTACCTTACTGGACAATAGAGCGGTAATTTCTTGCAGTAACAACTGTTGTTCCGCTAATAATGAGTCAATCATTACTATGTTTCTAGACTCCTCCTTCAACACCTCCAAGTCATTCCCCCTGAGATAGTTTACTTTGTTACGCAGGTGATCATGATAAGTATCTAACTTTTCATAATAGTCCTGAATTGTTCGTTGAGATAACTCCTCCTGCGTAGACAATTGCTCTAGTACCTGATGGTTACTTTGCAGAAAGTAAAGTAAGTCCAACTCCAATTGTCCTACCGTCAAGACTGCCTCTTCTATTTCATCACTTTCTCTTTGATAAAAGTAAAAGGATAAATAGCTTATCAGCATCAAAAATGAAAACACTAATAGATAGCTCCATAGAAAACTACTAACACTCCTGATATAAAACATAACCTTCGCAGATGGGAAAAGTAATAATAGACTCTTCTAATTTAAAGGAAAAAATTTATTAATTTCATGAAACACTTGTATTTTTCCATGGTTTATTTCCTTAAATAAGACAATACCTAACAAGCTTTACATCTTACCACATTCTCCTCTATGCACATTGTCATCATCGGAAACGGCATTTCTGGCATTACAGCTGCCCGCTACCTTCGCAAATACAGTAAACATTCCATTACGGTTATCTCATCAGAGTCCAAGTACTTCTTCTCCCGTACTGCGCTTATGTATATTTACATGGGGCACATGAATTTTGAGCAAACACAGCCTTATGAAAATGACTTCTGGGAAAAGAATAATATACAGCTTGTACACGATTACGTTAAACAGGTAGTTCCTCAACAAAAAGCGCTCTTTCTACAAGATCAAGAAACCCCTATACATTACGACAAACTAATTATTGCAACGGGCTCCAAACCTAAATATGCCCCTTGGAAAGGGAAAGAACTAAAAGGGGTACAAGGTCTCTACAGTCACCAAGACCTCATACAGATGGAAAAGGCTTCTCACCAACTAAAGCATGCCGTGATTACCGGAGGAGGACTGATCGGTATAGAAATGGCCGAAATGTTTCGAAGTCGAAATATCTCTGTCAGTCTATTGGTACGGGACGCCCACTATTGGGGGAGTGTTTTACCTCCCGAGGAAGCTCGCATCATAGAAAAAGAAATTCGTAGACACCATATAGACCTTCAACTCTCTACAGAACTAAAAAGTATACAGGGCAATCCCCAACAGGAGGTCATTAGTATCACGACTAATCATAATAAAACCATTAATTGTGGCTTTGTTGGTGTCACAATTGGAGTAACCCCCAATATTGATTTTCTTCAAGATAGTGGAATAGCCTTGGACAAAGGGATCTTAGTGAATACTTACTTTGAGACTAATCAAGAAGATATTTACGCCATTGGTGATTGCGCCCAATTTACAGAACCTATCGATGGACGCAAACCCATTGAACAGGTATGGTATACAGGACGAATGCATGGAGAAACCTTAGCCTATAGCTTAATCCATAAAAAAACGGCTTATACTCCGGGGCCATGGTTTAACTCCGCCAAGTTCTTTGATATTGAATATCAAACTTACGGTAAAGTCTCTCCTGCTCCTTTAGAAAATGAAGAAAGCATTTACTGGGAAAGTTCCGATGCTAAAAAATGTATCCGAATTGCTTATGAGCGTGATACACTAAAACTATTGGGTATCAATTTACTTGGTATACGATACAGACACGAATTATGCCACCAATGGATTAAGCAAGGTGCCTCCCTTCCCGAAATCCTCCCACAACTGGAAAAAGCGAATTTTGACCCTGAGTTTTCCAGTAAGCACGAAAACGAAGTCATTGCGCTCTTTCAAGAGAAATTCCCTCACATTCCCTTAAAAAAGAAGAAACGTTTTGCATTCTGGAAATAAGAGCATTGGATAAATTGAATATTTCTCACATTCAATATGAATATTTATTCATTCATTCTTTCACTATTTCATGAAAATATTCGAGATTTAGGGACTTTTTGAAAATAGTATCTGTATTTTTTATTGAAATAAGAAATCGCCTACTGTTATCACTTTAACGAGATAGGATATATCTCTTGCTGAAAATCTATTACAACTTGGCTATTACTATTAGCTAACTAATATTAGAAATCAATAAGACCATGAAAAACACAAAAATCATTGGACTAGGGTACCACGTGCCCGAAAAAGTTGTCACAAATGACGATCTAGCAAAAATCATCACCACTAGTGATGAATGGATCACGGAGCGTTCCGGCATCAAGGAGCGTCGCTACGCCAACCTTCCTGAGGAGAAAAACTATGTGATGGCAGCAAAAGCTTCCCAGAAAGCCATGGATATGGCTGGAGTAGAAGCAGAAGACATTGATCTTATTATTTATGCGACCTTAAGCTCTGACTATATATTCCCCGGTTCCGGAGTACTTTTACAAAGAGAACTAGGTTTCCGCAACATTGCGGCTATTGACGTAAGAGCACAATGTTCAGGATTTGTTTATGCCTTATCTATTGGAGACCAGTATATCAAGACGGGCATGTACAAAAACGTTTTAGTTGTTGGTGCTGAAATCCATTCTTCTGGATTAGATTTTTCTGATCACGGCAGACATGTCACCGTATTATTTGGTGACGGAGCCGGAGCTGCAGTATTAACGGCAACTGAAGAAAAAGGTAAAGGAATCCTGTCCACTCACCTACACAGTGAAGGAGAACATGCAGAGCAACTGGCAGTTATTGATCCAGGATTTTCTACAGACAAGCGTTTCTCTCCAGAGATGTTTGAGCCAGGAGGGTCTGCTTATCCTGTGATGAACGGGCAATTTGTCTTCAAAAATGCCGTAACTCGTTTTCAGGAAGTTATTCACGAAGCACTAGAACACAATAAGCTACAGCCTGAGGATATTGACCTATTGGTACCGCACCAAGCGAACTTAAGAATCTCTCAGTTTGTCCAAAAGAAGATGGGCTTGCCAGACGAAAAAATCGTCAATACTATCCAAAAGTATGGAAACACGACTGCGGCCTCTATTCCAATTAGCCTTACTGAAGCCTTTCATGAAGGGCGCGTAAAAGACGGTGATTTGATTTGTCTTGCGGCCTTTGGTAGTGGATTTACTTGGGCTAGTGCACTGATCAGATGGTAACACTTGTTCATAGTGTTTAATTGCACTTCGTGCGTTCATGATGTTTAGTTGAGTTTACTGTTGATTTCTGAAGGCTTCGCTTTCATTTAGAGACAATGATGTTAAAGCACAATAAACAACAAACTCAACTAAACATCATGAACGAGCGAAGCTCAATTAAACAACATGAACAATATGATCTGAAATCCTTATCTTTGCCCAAACAATTACTTAAACCACTCACTTTTTAAGCAGTATAAACATGGGTATTGTCGTTAAGAATCTTACTAAAACCTACGGAGAACACAAAGCGGTGGATAATATCTCCTTTGAAACAAACCGTGGAGAAATTCTTGGTTTTCTAGGACCTAATGGCGCTGGAAAAACGACAACCATGAAAACAGCCACTTGCTATATTACCCCTACTACAGGAAGTGTAACTGTTGAAGGATATGATGTCGTAAAATCCCCCCTAGAAGTCCGAAAACATATCGGCTACTTACCGGAGCATAATCCCCTATACCTGGATATGTACATCCATGAGTACCTTCGCTTTGTCGCAGGAATCCACAAAATCCGTAAACCAAGACAAAAAGTGCAAAAGATTGTCGGTATGGTGGGACTGCAAAAAGAGGAGCACAAGAAAATCGGAATGCTTTCCAAAGGGTATCGACAGAGAGTCGGCTTGGCGCAAGCACTCATCCATGATCCGAGTGTATTGATCCTCGATGAGCCTACCACAGGATTAGATCCCAACCAAATCGGAGAAATACGAGACCTTATCAAGGAAGTGAGCCAAAATAAAACGGTTATGCTCTCTACCCATATTATGCAAGAGGTGCAAGCCTTGTGTGATCGGGTGATTATCATCAATAAGGGACAACTTGTAACGGACAGTAATGTCGATGCGCTTAAAAAGCAATCGGACAGTATAAATATCCTCGTGGAGTTTATAGATTACACGCCAAAAACATGGCTTAAAAACATTCCATCAGTTTTTGAGGTAGTACAAAAAAAGGAAGGGCTTTACCTTTTAAAGGCGCAGGAAGATGTCCGTGCTGAAATATTCCGGGAAGCTGTACAAAAAGGAGAGACCATCATTGGTTTACATCAGGAGCAAATATCACTTGAGCAAGTTTTTACAACACTCACAAAATAACCCCTATTCATTTATTAACATTCGTTAAATATATTTGAGTCATTCATCAGAACCCATTAAAATTAATCAATACCCAAAACAAATTCCTATCACCTAAATTATCCCACACCTTATGAAAAAAGTATTCGAAAGCACCTATCAAACGATTTTCTACGATTCTTTGTCGGACACACTTACTAAAAAGTGGAACCCAATGTCTTCTGCCATGGATGAAGATGTATTCAAGAAAGAAGTCCTGGAAATTGTACAGATGGTCGGTCGTCATCAGCCCAAAAATGTTTTGGATGACACCCAGAACTTCCGTTTCACCATCACTTCCGACTTACAGGATTGGGTTAATTCAGAGGTTCTTCCTTCTTTCATCGAAAATGGCATTAAGAAATACGCCGTTGTCGTTAGTGAAGAAATCTTTAGTAAAGTGTCTATAGAACAAACCTTAAGAGATCAGGACTCTCCTATACAAAATCGCTATTTTGATAGTGATACTGATGCTCGTTTATGGCTAAATGAGAACTAATAATTAATGTTATTTCTCATTGCTATACAAGGCAACTCCCATCGCCACTCTTAGAAAAGAGTGGTTTTTTTATGGCCTTGCGAAGGGTATTTTCACTAATGTATATTAAGTATTTGGGCTTCAATCGCTTTTTCCTCGATATATTCCTATGAGATATTGAATATCTAGAAGGTTTGATTTAATTTTACAAGGATAGGGTATTCTTATAGTCATCCGTTAATACCAATAATACAATAATACCAAAAGATAATTTTATGCAAAGATATACCGAGTATCTTCAGGAGATTGAAGAAAGAAAAGGTCAGGGTCTACATCCAAAACCGATTGATGATGCCGAATTGTTGAGCGAAATCATTGCTCAAATCAAAGATATAGACAATGAGCACAGAGAGGCTTCTCTAAACTTCTTTATTTATAATGTGTTGCCAGGAACTACAAGCGCTGCTGGTGTAAAGGCGGCGTTCTTGAAGGAAATTATCCTTGGTGAAACTGTAGTAGAGGAAATCGCTCCAGCATTTGCTTTTGAGCAATTGTCACACATGAAAGGGGGACCTTCTATCGAAGTATTGCTTGACTTGGCTTTGGGAGAGGATGCTGCTATCGCTGAAGAAGCTGCTAAAGTCCTTAAAACGCAGGTATTCCTATACGATGCAGATACTGCACGTTTGGAAGAAGCGTACAAAGCAGGAAATGCAGTTGCTAAAGCTATTTTAGAAAGCTACGCTAAAGCGGAGTTCTTCACAGAACTTCCAGAGGTAGAAGAAGAAATCAAGATCGTAACATTTATCGCTGGAACAGGTGATATCTCTACCGATTTGCTTTCTCCAGGTGCTGATGCTCACTCAAGATCAGATCGTGAGCTTCA
The DNA here is from genome assembly GCF_039543525.1 of Algivirga pacifica. Taxonomy (NCBI): domain Bacteria; kingdom Pseudomonadati; phylum Bacteroidota; class Cytophagia; order Cytophagales; family Flammeovirgaceae; genus Algivirga; species Algivirga pacifica. The sequence goes on along the minus strand of NZ_BAABJX010000038.1, from coordinate 5,242 downwards.
CGGCCAGTGTATCTTTGAGCACAACAAAGAAATGCAAAAAGAACTTTCTGAGTTGAAAGCACAACACCCGGACAAGCGTGTGATGTTGGTTGCAGAGAAAGGAACAATGGGTGTAGGTTCATCCAGAATGTCAGGAGTAAACAACGTGGCATTATGGACAGGTATCCAGGCAAGCCCTTACGTTCCATTTATCAATATTGCTCCTATCATTGCAGGTACTAATGGTATCTCTCCTATTTTCTTGACGACAGTTGGTGTAACAGGAGGTATCGGTATCGACCTGAAAAACTGGGTGAAGCAAAAAGATGCAGAAGGAAACGTAGTAGTAGATGCAGAGGGCGAGCCTGTACTTGAGCAAGCATACTCTGTAGAAACAGGTACGGTACTTACGATCAATACAAAAACGAAAAAACTATACAACGGAGAGCAGGAGTTAATGGACATCTCAGCGTCTTTGACGCCACAGAAAATGGAGTTCATCAAAGCTGGAGGTTCATATGCCGTAGTATTTGGTAAGAAAATCCAAACATTTGCTGCCCAGACATTGGATATCGAAGCTCCTCAAGTATACGCTGCTTCTAAAGAAATTTCTAAAGAAGGACAAGGACTTACAGCAGTGGAGAAAATCTTCAACAGAAATGCTGTTGGAACTACTCCAGGAAAAACATTGCACGCAGGATCTGACGTTCGTGTAGAAGTAAACATCGTAGGATCTCAGGATACTACCGGTTTGATGACTTCTCAAGAACTGGAAGCAATGGCTGCTACAACGATTTCACCTATCGTAGACGGTGCTTATCAGTCAGGTTGTCACACGGCTTCAGTTTGGGATAAGAAAGCGCAAGCAAACATTCCTAAGTTGATGAAGTTCATGAACGACTTCGGTTTGATCACGGCACGTGACCCTAAAGGGGTTTACCACTCGATGACTGACGTTATTCACAAAGTACTGAATGACATCACGATCGACGATTGGGCGATCATTATTGGTGGTGACTCTCATACAAGAATGTCAAAAGGGGTTGCTTTCGGTGCTGACTCAGGTACTGTAGCACTTGCATTGGCAACAGGTGAGGCTTCTATGCCAATTCCTGAGTCTGTAAAAGTGACGTTCAAAGGGGAGATGCAAGACTACATGGACTTCCGTGATGTCGTACACGCTACTCAAGCACAGATGCTTAAAGCATTCGGTGGTGAGAACGTATTCCAAGGAAGAGTAATTGAAGTACACATTGGTACGCTTACTGCAGACCAGGCCTTCACATTTACTGACTGGACTGCTGAGATGAAAGCGAAAGCATCTATCTGTATCTCAGAAGATGCAACATTGATCGAATCATTGGAGATTGCAAAGTCAAGAATCCAGATCATGATCGAGAAAGGTATGGACAACGAGAAGCAAGTTCTTCAAGGATTGATCAACAAAGCGGACAAGCGTATCGCTGAGATCAAATCAGGAGAAAAACCTGCTCTTACACCTGACGAAAACGCAAAATACTATGCAGAGGTAATTGTTGATCTTGATCAGATTGCTGAGCCAATGATTGCTGACCCAGACGTAAACAACGCAGATGTATCTAAACGATATACCCACGATACGATCAGACCACTTTCGTACTACGGAGGTGAGAAGAAAGTTGACCTTGGTTTCGTAGGATCTTGTATGGTACACAAAGGTGATATGAAGATCTTGGCACAGATGTTGAAAAACATCGAGGCTCAACAAGGTAAAGTAGAGTTCAACGCTCCTCTGGTTGTTGCTCCTCCAACGTACAACATCGTGGACGAACTAAAAGCAGAAGGTGACTGGGAAGTATTGCAAAAATACTCAGGGTTCGAATTTAACGATGATGCACCAAAGGCGGCAGCACGTACCAAATACGAAAACATGCTTTACTTGGAGCGCCCAGGCTGTAACTTGTGTATGGGTAACCAGGAAAAAGCTGAGCCAGGAGATACTGTAATGGCGACATCAACACGTTTGTTCCAAGGTAGAGTAGTAAAAGACTCTGCAGAGAAGAAAGGAGAGTCATTACTTTCGTCTACGCCAGTAGTAGTACTTTCTACGATTTTGGGTAGAACTCCTACAGCAGAAGAGTACAGAGCAGCAGTTGCAGGAATCAAGCTTACACAGTTTGCTCCTCCTTCAAAGCAACTGACTTCAGCGTCTAAAAAACTTGCTTACTAAGTAAGCATTTAGATAGATATAGCTATTAAGCGGTATAGAGGAAACTCTGTACCGCTTTTTTTATTACTAGCAGTTTAAAGTATGGAGAAAGGAAAAAGGATTATTCTCCAATGGATTTATTCCTTTATCCTTTATCCTTCATCCTTTATCCTTTATCCTTTATCCTTTATCCTTTATCCTTTATCCTTTATCCTTTATCCTTTATCCTTAAACCATTTAAAAATAACACTTAACTATAAGTTTACTTAGCAATCAACCCTCTTACAAAAGACCCTAACCAAACATTTAGTCACGTAGTCTGTTGTTTCAATAAAGGCTAAATGATATAAGACCTACGATTTAGACAAATTTAGACTGTTTATAATACCCTTTTGTATCGTCTTTTGTTATCTTATTAGTTATGTAGCCGTTTACCATAAAAGTCTTTCCATCAGATATTAAATTGCTTGGATATAGACAGATATGACCATACCCTTACATCCTTATAAAAGGATCATAAAGGGTATTTACAAAGGCTATATAACCCAAAGCTTCATAGGTTACTAAAACTCTATTAAGCATCAACATACTATTTATTATAATCTATAATTACTCAAACAATGGCTTTTGACATCGAAATGATAAAAGCTGCCTACGCTCAAATGGGAGAGAGAGTTGAGGCCGCTAGAAAAGTAGTAGGCAAGCCACTAACACTTGCTGAGAAAATTTTGTACTCGCACCTTCACAACGGAGTAGCCAAAGAGGCCTTCAAAAGAGGTGAGTCCTATGTAGACTTTGCTCCAGACCGTGTAGCCATGCAGGATGCTACTGCACAGATGGCACTATTGCAATTTATGCAAGCGGGTAAGGAGAAAGCAGCAGTTCCATCTACTGTACACGCTGACCACTTGATTCAGGCGAAGGTAGGTGCTAATAAAGATTTAAACGTTGCCAATGTAACCAACAAGGAAGTTTATGAGTTTCTTTCTTCAGTATCCAATAAATATGGTATCGGATTCTGGAAACCCGGAGCAGGTATTATCCACCAAGTAGTGTTGGAAAACTATGCATTCCCCGGAGGTATGATGATCGGTACAGACTCGCACACGGTAAACGCAGGTGGCCTTGGAATGGTCGCTGTAGGTGTTGGTGGAGCAGATGCCGTAGACGTAATGGCAGGTATGCCTTGGGAGCTTAAGTTCCCTAAGCTTATCGGCGTAAAATTGACTGGTAAGTTAAGTGGCTGGACAGCGCCAAAAGATGTTATTCTTAAAGTAGCGGGCATCCTTACGGTGAAAGGTGGTACTGGGTGTATCGTAGAATATTTTGGTGAAGGCGCTGAGGCAATGTCTTGTACGGGGAAAGGTACTATCTGTAACATGGGTGCTGAGATTGGAGCAACCACTTCAACATTCGGTTACGACGAGTCTATGGAGCGTTACCTAAGGGCAACAGGTAGAGATGATGTAGCAGATGCCGCTAATGAGGTGAAAGAACACCTAACTGCAGACGCTGAAGTATACGCTGAACCAGAGAAACACTTCGATCAGGTAATCGAGATTAACCTGGATGAGTTGGAGCCACACGTGAACGGTCCTTTTACACCAGACAGAGCTACTCCTATCTCAGAAATGAAGAAAATTGCTGAGGAGAATGGATGGCCTACAAAAATAGAGGTAGGATTGATCGGTTCTTGTACGAACTCTTCTTACGAGGATATCTCAAGAGCTGCTTCCTTGGCAGAGCAAGCAGTCACTAAAAAATTGAAGACCAAGTCAGAGTTTACCATTACTCCAGGGTCTGAGCAAGTTCGTTACACCATCGAGCGTGATGGCTTTATTGATACATTTGAGAAAATTGGAGGAAGTGTATTTGCCAATGCTTGTGGTCCTTGTATCGGTCAGTGGGACCGTGCAGGCGCTGACAAGCAAGAGAAAAATACAATCGTTCACTCTTTCAACAGAAACTTCTCGAAGCGTGCTGACGGTAATCCGAATACGCACGCGTTTGTAGCATCTCCTGAATTGGTTACTGCTTTAGCTATTGCTGGCGACTTGACATTCAACCCGCTAACAGACAAACTAGTAAACGAGAATGGCGAAGAAGTAATGTTGGATGAACCTACCGGATACGAACTTCCTACAAAAGGATTCGCAGTAGAAGATGCAGGATACCAGGCTCCAGCAAAAGATGGTTCTTCTGTTGAGGTGATTGTATCTCCTGAATCAGACCGTCTACAATTACTTACACCATTTGCACCATTCGAAGGAACAGACCTTACAGGAATGCCTGTATTAGTGAAAGCAAAAGGAAAATGTACCACTGACCACATCTCTATGGCTGGTCCTTGGTTGCGCTTCAGAGGTCACTTGGATAACATCTCTAACAACTGTCTAATTGGTGCAGTAAACGCATTCAACGATGACACCAATAACGTAAAAAACCAACTGACTGGGGAGTATGGTGAAGTTCCTGCAACAGCTAGAGCTTACAAAGCAGCAGGCATTGGTTCCGTAGTATTCGGAGATGAAAACTACGGAGAAGGATCTTCTCGTGAGCACGCTGCAATGGAACCTCGTCACCTAGGTGTTAGAGCGGTTATCGTAAAATCATTCGCTCGTATCCACGAAACAAACCTTAAGAAACAAGGTATGTTGGGACTAACATTTGCTGATGCTGCAGACTACGATAAGGTTCAGGAGAATGACAAGGTAGATATTCTTGGATTGACTGAGTTTACTCCTAATAAGCAACTTACGGTTGTCTTGAACCATGAGGATGGATCAAAAGATGAAATCAAAGTGAACCATACATACAACGAGCAGCAGATTGAGTGGTTCAAGGCTGGTTCAGCATTGAACTTGATCAAGTTGCAAAATGAATAAACCTGCCCTTGATAGGTTTATGTAACATAATATAGGAAGGCTCCCAATTCGGGAGTCTTTTTTATTTTCTTGAGCGTGGACGCTCAAGGTATGTGAAAGGTCATAGCGTGGACGCTATGACCAGAGGTAATCGAGTAGGAAGGTAGGGATTAGTTCCCTACCTGTCCTCTCACACCACCCTGCGTACGGA
>NZ_BAABJX010000037.1:0-18348 GCF_039543525.1 Algivirga pacifica | reverse complement strand
TTCCTTCTTCCTTCTTCCTTCTTCCTTCTTCCTTAAAAAAATACAATTATCTCTACCTCTTCACCTTAAATAACAAAAAAGACTTTTAGTAAAAAGCCTTACTTTTTAGCACCTACCCTACTCTTCCTCTCATTATTCTGATCACAATCCATTCATAGTAACTCACAAACTTCACACACAACAAAAATAAGAGTTCACCACAACCTTACTATTACGAAATAAAATAACAGCACTGACCCTTAAAGCCATTTTTTATAACAAAAAACCATCATTACTCAGTATTTTTTAACAAATGAATGGTAAAATAAAATATCACACAATTCATTAATTATCAACCTATTAATTAATTTTGTTAATCACTTGTAGTACAAAATAAACCACATGTAGGTCATTTGTAGCTCATATATTTTTCATCTCGAATTTACATTTATTTAATGTTGCATAAGCGGTGCTAGTAAATTTTTTCTCGAATAGCATGAATACTCATAAATCAACGAAGAGAAAGACTCCTATGGAAAGGGAGGAAGAGGAACTGAATAAACTTATTGAAAGAAGTAAGAAAAAAACCATTGCACTCAAGAATCTTCTGAATGCATTAAACAAGAATAGTAACTCTTGAAATTTTCCAAATTCAATTATTTTTTTCATTCAATTATTTTAAGCTAAATGAAGCAAATTCTATCCAAAACATTCAAGGCTTTCGCCTGTGCGGTAGGACTTCTTGCCTTCAACAGCAATGACATCATGGCACAAGTTCCGGCAGAAGCCGCTTATGTCAACGGCGTAGGCCAAGGTGTTATTCGCGTGAAGTTCAAGGAAAATGTAAATGTTGACGCTTTGCGAGTAAGCCAGTCTTCGGCTGGTACTTTGCGTGTCGGCATGACCGCCTTTGATGCACAAGCTGCAACTTTCGGTGCCACAACGATGCGTCGTGTATTCCCTTATGATGCTAGGTTTGAGCACAAACTTAGAAAGCATGGTCTACACCTATGGTATGAGATCCATATGGATGCCTCACAAGACGAGATTTCAGCAGTGAAAGCTTTTGCAAACATTGCAGAAGTAAGCATGGCTGAACCTATGTACGAAACAAAGTTGATCGAAGAAGGTGCTTTTGTTCCTGCTGAAATCAATAAAGCATCTGAGGCAGCAGCCTTCTCCAATGGAGAAACTGTTGAAATGCCATTTAATGATCAGTACCTAGATTTACAATGGCACTACCACAACAACGGTACGGCCCCTTCTAGTGTTGCTGGTGCCGATGCCAATGTCTTTGATGCTTGGAAGATCGAAACAGGTAAGTCACATGTAATTGTAGCGGTACACGATGAAGGTATTGATACAGACCATGAAGACCTTGCTGCAAACATGTGGGTCAATGAGCTAGAAGCGAATGGTCAGGAAGGTGTTGATGACGATGGAAACGGATATATCGATGATATTCACGGTTATAGTTTCTCTTATGATAGAGGTCCATTGGAGCCACAACAACACGGTACGCACGTTGCAGGTACCGTAGCTGCTGTCAATAACAATGGTGTGGGTGTTGCTGGTGTTGCCGGAGGATCAGGAAATGGCGATGGTGTACGTATCATGGGACTTCAGATTCTATCAGGACCTTTCAGTAATACTGCTGCATCTTATGTATATGCGGCCAACAATGGTGCGGTAATTTCTCAAAACTCTTGGGGATATTTAACACCTGGTTATGTCAGCCAAGCAGTATTGGATGGTATTGATTACTTCATTGAGGAAGCGGGTGATTATCCTGGTAGCCCAATGAAAGGAGGTATTGTAATCTTTGCAGCGGGTAACTCTGACAGTGATGAACAACATTACCCAGGTTACTATCACAAGACTGTTTCGGTCGCTTCTTTGGGACCTGCTAACAAAAGAGCTTACTATTCCAATTATGGTAAGTGGGTAGATATCGCTGCTCCAGGTGGAGATGTTTCTTTAGGTACAGAAGCAGGCGTATTGAGTACGCTTCCTGATAACCAATATGGTTTCTTCCAAGGTACTTCTATGGCAGCTCCTCACGTAGCTGGTATGGCAGCCTTAATGGTTTCCAAGTTTGGTAATGAAGCGTATACTGTTGAGGAATTGAAATCACAGATGATGACTTCTATCAACCGTATCGATGAACTTAATGCTGGATATGAAGGCCTATTGGGTGTTGGTACTATTGATGCTGTAAAAGCATTAGCCACTGACGGTGGTTATGCACCAGCGGCAATAGCAGACTTAGCTTCTGCGGGTGCTTCTATGGACTTTATCCAAGTATCATGGACTTCAGTAGCTGATGAGGATGACTCTACAGCATTCACCTATAAGCTTTACTACCACACAGAGTCTATTACTGAGAGCAACCTTACAGAGGCAATGATGCTAGAGGTTGCAGGAGTAGAAGCAGCGGGAACTTCTATTACGCATAAAATTGCTGATCTGGCACCAAGTACTACATACTATGTTGCAATTCAGGCAATCGACCGTTGGGGGAACGCTAGTACACTTTCTAATGTAGTTACTGAAGCTACAAACGCTGGTCCTGACATTGCGGTAGATCCTGTAGTATTTGATATTGACATGAACACGCTATCGGGAACTTCTTTCCCTACTTCATGGACAATCCAAAACCAGGATGAAGGACTATTGGAATGGTCTGCAACATGGGCCCACTACTCAGCTACGTTAGCAAACGTAACGATTCCAGCTTCAAACAACCCTATCAAGGCGAGTGATGCTAAACTAGGCGTTCCGTTTGCTGAAGCAACCCCTATGACCGTGGGAGATGATTTGCCACAATTTGAGGAGCAAACGCTGAGACACTTTGAAAATACGGACAGAGCTTATACGCTAGGGTATGGTGATGAAACAGTGACGCATACAACAGCAACAATGTTTGAGATTGCTTACGGGCAAGTATTCAACCTTACGCATATTAAGACAAGCTTTATGCTTGCTTCAACAGATGCTCCTGCAGTGATCGAGATCAAGCAAGGTTGGGATATGAACACTGCAAAAACACTTCACACGCAAGAAATTGTAGGTAGAACAAGCTCATATGGATATACTTACGACGTACGTCTGGATAAGCAGCTGAAACTAACAGGTAATGGTGGACCAGTATGGGTATTGACACACATTGCTGCTGGCGTGACACGTTTAGATCCATTGGTATGGAGAGATATTGATAGTGTATCAAAATCAAACTATAGTTATATCAGTTTTGATGGCGGTGACTCTTGGGAAGTATTAGCTTCATTGATTCAAAGAGAATTTGGTGTAGTCGGTGCAAGCTGGCCAACAGAGCTAGTAAGTAAAGAAGCTTTCCTTGGTGACTACTTATACATGTCCAAGAAAAATGGTACAGTAGACGGAAACAGCACTTTTGATGCATCGGTGACCCTATACCCTAACTACTTGGCAAACGGTACCTATACTTCAAACTTCTTTATTTCATCGAATGACTTTGATGAAAGAAACATTGAAGTTCCGGTAACTGTAAACGTAAGTAACCACCCTCATCAATTAGCGTTCGAGGATGTTTACAATGTTGGTGCTGCACAAGTTGGAACAACCAAAGAAGCGGCATTAATCTTTGCAAACTACGGAATGGGTAAGTTCGATATCGCATCTGCAACTTCTTCCAATGCTAAGTTTGTGATTGAGTCGCAGCCTGCTTCAGTAGCTGCCAAGACGCAAGGACAAATCGTGGTAAGCTTTACGCCAGATATGGCACAGAATGAGAATGCAGTCATTACCCTGACTGACAACAGTGGAGCAACTTACAACTTCAATGTTTCTGCTACGGGTACATCTCCATCAGAGATTACCTTGACTCCTGATACTTTAACAGTAGATCTTGCGGTAGAATCAGCTGGAACAGGCTCATTCACGATTGAAAATACAGGTGATTATCCGTTGAGCTTTGCCTTCCCTAAGTTCTCAGAGAAAGAAGTAGTAGGTGTAAACCTTCACCATACATTTGGTTATACGTATGATACTACTGCATTTGATTGGGTGGATATCAGTACAACAGGTGAAGATATTACAGAATTCTTTGCGGGCAATCCAGATAACTTCCAGTACGAGGTGGATCTAGGATTTGATTTCCCTCTATACGACGGTAAAGTTTCATCTGTATTCGTAACAGATTATGGGGTATTGAACACGCGTTCGGAGTCAAAAATGCCAAACAACACTCCTTACCTGAATACAACAGATGCACCGAATGGATTTATCTCAGCAATGTTTGAGAGACAAATCAACGTTGCAAATGGAGGTAACATCTACTGGAAACGTCAAGAAGGTATGCTTATCGTTCAATATGAGAACGTAAGTGTAAACTATAATACCCCTGTTACATTCCAGATTATCCTAATGGAAAGCGGTGATGTGCACATGAACTATAAGCAGGTAAATAGTAATCACCCTAACCTGATTGCACTTAGAGGAGACGGCTGGAAGTACAGAAAAAATGACTTTGCAGCATACTCAGGTTCTTGGAGAGATGAAGTATATAACTTTACAGAAGTCATCAATGCAGATTCTTCATCTATTGTTATCAGAACACCAGGTGCTGAGATGATCAGCAACCTATCTGTTACAGATAGCATCATTCCAGTAGGAGCAAGCACAACAGTTACTTTTGATATTGAGACAGCAGGACTTGCTGCAGGTACGAAATACCAGAAGCTTCAGGTGATCAGCAATGATCCTACACAAAGAGTAGGTGAATTTGTATTGGTAGCCAACCTTACAGGAGGAACACCTGATTTGGCCGTGAGTTCTACAGCCATTGATATGGGTACTTACTTCGTTGGGAATACAGTAGAGGAAACATTGGAAATCAAGAGTACAGGAAGTGCTCCGGCAACCATCGATGAGATTAGCTTTACACAAGGCTTGTTTGCGATTGACATTGCTGCTCCGGTAAGCATTGAAGCAGGTAGATCAATTTACCCTGTGATTTCTGCTAGCTCAGCAACAGTGGCTGATTTGGTAGACACCCTATTGGTGATCGCAGGTACAGATACGCTTTCAGTAGCGTTGAATGCATCTATCGTGAATGCTCCTGCGATCGCAGTAGCAACGGACACTATCCAGGCGACCTTAGCTTACGGAGACTCAGTAGTAAATACCTTGACTGTAGAAAATACAGGACTGGGTGAAATGGAAGTAATGACTTATGGTACCTCTTGGGCTACCGTAGTAGACGCAGCAGGTGATACGCCAATAGACTACGACTATATGGTCAAAGACAATATGGCTAACCTAACTGCAGGTACTATTGTAGATACAGAAGCACCAGTATTCGAATGGATTGATGCGATGGCAATGGGCGAAGAAATCCTAGGTGTGGATGGATTCAGAAACCCTTGGGGAGAAATAGCACTTCCATTTAGCTTTGAATACTATGGAAAAACCTATGACAAGGTTTATATCGCTAATTCTGGTGTGATGACCTTCTTGCCTAACCAACGTCTTGGTTTATTTGGCGGACAGTTTGGAACAACACTACCAAGTAATGATCCTATTGCTGCTATGATTGCTCCACTTTGGGCAAAATCATGGGTCAACAAAGATCTTCGTAAAAACTCTGGTATCTACTACTGGGCTAACGAGGAAATGGCGGTATTCCAATGGGAAGAAATCCTAACACAGCTAGGAGACGGAATGACCTATCAGGTAATTCTTTACCGTAACGGTAGCTTCAAGATCCAGTACAAGTCTTTCCCGAACTCTCGTCGTCTGATCGGCTTGTCGTTGGTAGGTATTGAGGATGATACACAGACAAGAGGTAAAACGATTTCTTCTCTGAATCAGGAAGGAATCGTAAACCACATGGCAATTTCTTTTGCTCCTGCAAAGAAATATACGGTTGCCGCTAGCTCTAGCAAAGACTTCAACGTAGTATTCGATGGAGCTGCAGCATGGGTAGGTGACTACACAGGAACTGCGAAATTGGTAACGAACGTACCGGGCACAGAGGAAATCGAAATTCCTGTAGCTACTTCTATCACAGGTGAGAAGTCGATGATCGCAGCACCTGAGAGCGTAGATATGGGTGAGTTGATCGCTTATGAGAAAAACGGTAGCCTAACTTCTTTCGAGGTAGAGTTTGACATCACTAACACAAGCAACTCCATGATGTACATCAATGACTTCAGCTTGGAGACTCCTGATGCTGATGTTGAGTTGTCAATGGGACTACGTTTTGTTCTGTTTGATTTCTGGGGATCTAAAGTAATCGATGAGTTCCGTGAAAACGGTAACCTTGAAGGTAGCTTCAACGGTTTCAACACGACGTATATCGGTGGAAACATCGCTCCAGGAGAGACACGTACAATGAAAGCTATTGTTACACCGGGTACAGGAACAGCAGCTACCTATAGCAACAATATCGTCATCAACTCTGGTGACTACAGTGTTAGTGTTCCATTCTCTTACGAAGTAGTATTGCCTCCAGTAATTGAGATTACTGCTACTGAGCTTTCAGTTGAAGCAGAGACAGCTTCAGAGGTGCAGACACAAACATTTGTGGTAAGCAATGCCAACGGAAACTCAACACTTGACTTTACAGTTGGTGTAGACTACTTGCGTGAGCGTGCTGCTGCAATGGCAATGAACCAATCGTTGGAAGCTCCTCAGAATGCAATGACTGCTGCTGACATGAGAGCGACTTCAATCATGGCACCAATGGCTACTGTGGCTGACAGTGCAAATTACAATGAGATTATTGAGTATAATACAGATACTATTTCTGATAATGCTCTTGGATTTGGTGCAGGAACACCGTTTATCAGTGGTACAGCGTTTACGGCTCCAGAAGGAGGGTTTAAGCTATCACACGTGAGAACATGGTACAGACCAACTGGTTTGGAGAATGGTGATATCAAAGTAACGATTGCAGTAGGTGAGGATATCAACACTGCAAAAGTACTTCACGAAGAAACTTTCACGACAGTAACTAGTAAGGAGGATGCGAATGGTGGATTCGAATACTTCGAATTGGCTGCTCCTCAGCAATTCCTGGCAGGTGAGCGTTTCTATATCGTGCTTTCTTACTCATTCGGTGCAGCGCTTCCTCAAGGATTCACTTATGAGGATGAAATCACAGCGAATACATTCTTCTTCCCTTCTGATGGACAATGGTGGGATGTGACAAGCATTGCTGACTTTGCTTATGCACACTATATGGTTGCCGCATTGGAAGAGACTGCAGGTCCTGATAGCTGGTTAACATTGGATGCTTACAATGGATCGGTTGCCGCTGGTGACAGCACAACGATTACTGCAACATTTGACGCTAACAATGCTTTCTTAGTAGACCACTACGCAGTATTGAACATTGAAAGTAACGACCCGGTAAGTGAAGGTGAGATGATCAATATGCACATGCATGTGAACCAGGCTCCAGCATTTACTGCCGCTGCTGATACAGCGTTCGGTTATGAAGCAGATACACTTTGGGTACCAGTGATGGTAGCAGATGCAGAAGGTGATATGATCACGCTGACAGCTTCGGGAGACCTTACGGCAGATGAAGTAGTAGCAGTAGACGGAGGATTCAACGTATCTTTCGTATCTGACTACACAATGGCAGGAACGTACAACGTAAGCTTTACTGCAACAGATGAGCACGGTATCGAAAACACAACGGCTGCTACAATCATCATCGAGGATGTAAACAGAGCTCCGGCATTTACGGTTCCTGCTTCCATCGAGGTGAACTCAATCATCACGACAACGCTTATGATTGCTGATCTAGCTAACGATGCTGACGGAGATGAGTTGGAATTCACTTACGAAGTTGAAGACAATACCATTGCACAAGTGGTGGAGTCAGGTGACGAAGTATTGGTAATTCCATTCGCAGTAGGTAACACTAATGTAACCATCACAGCAAATGACGGTAACGGTGGTATTACTTCAACTGTAGTAGAAATAAATGTTATCCTTGTTTCAGGAATCAATGATGCTTTCAAAGCAACAACGAAACTGATGAACTACCCTAACCCGGTAGCAGGTAGCACTACCTTCCAGTACAACCTACCAAATACTGGTCAGGTAACATTGGATATCTTCACGCTTACAGGTGTTAAGATGGCTACAGTAGTAAACGGTACACAAGCTGCGGGTACACATGAAGTGAACTTCAAGGCTACTGACCTAAATAGAGGAATGTACTTCTACATGCTAACGGTAGATGGACAGGCTGTAGGTTCAGGTAAATTGATTAAAGAATAATAATTGAATAAACTATAGATGCAAAAAAGGGTCTCCCATTGGGAGACCTTTTTTTTTACTTTTAACCAAATAATCCTTGTTTCACTCAGTATTAATCCAGCATTAAAACCAAATATCTAATTCGATATAATCCATTCTTCAGCTTCCTCTATCGATGGGAAGTATTCTGTAATTCCTGCTGAGGCATTATCTTCTACACTTTGCTTGACAGAAACTAGTGCCATAATATCTGCTGAAACTACAATAGCTTGTTTTACTGTTCCGGCCTTTTCATATACATCGCTCAACAGCTTCTCAGACCAGTCCTGCAAGTCCGGCGTTACAATAAAATCAGATTGACTCAAGTCCACTAATATATTTTTTGCTCGGTATCGCATGACCTTTTCAGCAAATACCTGCATCTCTGTTTTAAAAGTATCCTCATCCATTCCCGGATACCATACATTCACCAAGCTATCCCCTTTAATATTCAAGGTTTGATAAGTGCTCTTATAAATTTCCATTGGTAAGTAATCGAGTTAATAAATATTTGTTAAGTAAACATAAGAAAACCGGTATAGATAGGAAATAGTTTAATAGGCACATGTACCTTTTCTACCTAAATAAAAAAGCCGCTATACATGATTGCATAGCGGCTTTTTTATTTAGGTAGAGACCACTATATGGTCTCTACGACTCTAGTTTAATAGTTCACCATAAAGGTCAAACTCTGAAGCATCCGTAATCTTTACTTCAGCAAAGTCTCCAATACGAACGTAAGTATCTTCTGTAACAGGAACCAATACCTCATTATCCACTTCAGGGGAATCAAATTCGGTACGTCCTACAAAATACCCACTCTCAATACGGTCAAACAATACCTTTTGTACTGTTCCGATTTTCTTTTGGTTATGTGCTCTGGAAATATCCTCCTGGATAGACATGAGTTCCATTGCTCTATCTTCCTTCACTTCTTCTGGAACATTATCGTCCATCGTTCCGGAATGTGTATTATCTTCATGAGAATAAGGGAATACCCCCAAACGCTCAAACTTCATACGTTGTACGAAATCCACCATCTCATCAAAATCCTCCTCTGTTTCTCCTGGGTGACCTACGATCAAAGTGGTACGGATCGCAATATTAGGCACCTTGGCTCTGATCTTCTCGATAAGGGCTTCTGTCTTCTCACGAGTCGTTCCTCTACGCATCAATTTCAACATATTGGTAGAACCATGCTGTAAAGGAATATCCAGGTAAGCACAAATATTAGGGTGCTCTGCCATTACCTCCAAAATATCCTCAGGGAATCCTGTTGGGAATGCATAATGCAAACGTACCCACTCAATACCTTCCACATTGGCTATTTTCTCCAGCAACTCCGCCAAGTTTCTCTTTCCATAAAGGTCCAAACCATAGTAGGTAGAATCCTGTGCAATCAGCAATAGTTCTTTGACACCCTGAGAGGCCAAGTTTTCTGCTTGAGATACCAATTGCTCGATCGGAACTGAAACGTGCTTTCCTCTCATCAATGGAATCGCACAGAATGAACAAGGACGGTCACAACCTTCTGCAATTTTCAAGTAAGCATAGTGGCTATCCGTAGTGATCAAACGCTCTCCTAGCAATTCATGCTTATAGTCTGCCTTTAATGCTTTTAGGATATTGGGTACCTCTCTTGTTCCAAAAAATGCATCTACTTCAGGGATCTCTGCAACAAGATCCGCCTTATAACGCTCTGAAAGGCATCCTGAAACATATACTTTATCTACTACTCCATCTTTCTTGGCCTCCACATAACGCATGATCGTATCAATAGACTCCTGCTTGGCACTATCGATAAATCCACAAGTATTGATCAGTACAATATTAGCTGAGTCATCTTCTGCCTCATGTGTTACTGGGATATTATTTCCTTTTAATTGTGTCATGATTACCTCGGAGTCCACTAAGTTCTTGGAGCATCCTAGGGTAACGATATTCACTTTATTCTTTTTGAGCGTCTTGGTCTTCAATGTATCCGTATTTATGATGATTAATTGCCTGTCTGCTTGTTACTTCCTGCAAAATCGGGTTGCAAAAGTACAGGATTTCCTTTGGTTCAACAAATAAATAAAAATGACAGTTCTATAAATATTGCAAACGCTTCATAAAATTGGACTATTTGGGAATATATGGAGAGAAATTTATCCTTTGTGAATTAAAGTTTATCTATATCAATTATTAATTATCAATTTTTAATTTTTATTTTTTTACTAGAGTCTGTTTAGAGCTTGTTTGGAATACGTCTTCTACTACTCGAAATACCATTACCGATAAAACATTCAGATCAGCAAACCTACTACCACCTTTTACCCCATGACTTCCAAAAACCCTAAAAATGCCGTATCCCTTACCCGTACGATTTTCCTTTCCGCATTTAGTATTGCCTTGGGGGCTATTCTTTTGATTGTAGGTATATGGAGTTTAAAGGAAATACAAGCTTACCAAAAGGAAGCGGAAACCTTACGGTATGACAAAATTGATCGGCAAAAATTAGTGATACGGAATCAAGTGAACAATGCATTTAACACCCTGGAAAGGGAGCGACTGCACAGCTTGGCTACTGTCAAGAAAGAACTCAAACAAGAAACCTTACGCATTTCCCTGATTGCTCAAAACCTCTTTGAGCATTATAGTCAGAAGTTCAGCCGCACACAACAAACTCGAATGATCTATGAAGCCATCGCTCCCCTGGGAAATCAAGAAGCCTTATTGCAATACAGCATTCTTGATTATCAACAAAAAAAGATCATACTAGACACCTCCAACCCCAAACTGAATAATGCTTCTTTTTCTGAAAAGCAGCAACCAAAACATCATCATCTTTATGAAACTGCCTTAAAAGAGGGAGAAGGATTATATTTCTACAAAGCTCCTCCGAGCACTGTACAGGAAGCATATGGTGTGTATGCTTATTTCAAGACCTATGCACCTTTAAATATTATCCTGGTCGTACAGGCAAATATGTCCACCATTGAGAAGCGTACCAAGCAAGAGGTACTGAATAAAATGGCGACAATTTCCTTTGGGGACGATGGTTATATCTTTGCACAAGAGGATAACAGACAACTACTACTACAAGGAAAGGTGATGCTAGATACCGCAGCCTATTACAATCACTTTGTGCTCTATGATGAAGAAGGGAATACACACTTCCTCTCTGACATTAACAATAATACTCCCGATCGTTTTTACTATTATAAATTTTACCGACCGGGGCAGGAGCAACTTGTCAATAAGATCTCATATATCCGTTATTATCCTCATTGGAACTGGACTATTGGCGCTGGACTATATACGGATGTGGTAGAGCAGGAATTAGCCGAAAATGCACAAAACGTTCGACAACGTATCTATACTGACCTACTTTATATCATCATTACAGCAATTGGCTTAAGTATTTTACTATGGTGGCGACTACAAAAAACTTCCCATAAGGTCTCTTTGGGGTTAACAGAGTTCTCCAGTTTTTTCAGACAAGCTTCCAACGAGCACGTCAAGATCAATCCAAAAAAACTTCATTATCAGGAGTTCCAATTACTCGCTAATATGGCCAATGAAATGCTAGAAGAACGGGAGAAAACCAAAACGGAGTTACAGTTAGCCTACAATGAGATTCAAACCTCAGAAGAAGAATTGAGACAACAATCCGAAAGTCTTCAGATGACTAATGAACATCTGGAAAAGGTTTTAAAAGATCTGAAACAAACTCAAAACCAACTGGTACACTCTGAGAAAATGGCCTCTATAGGTCAACTTACAGCCGGTATTGCCCACGAGATCAACAACCCAATCAACTTTGTAAGTGCCAATGTAGATCCTCTACAGCAAGATATTGAAGACTTGTTATCGCTTATTGAAAAGGTCATGGAAGAGCTACAGCACACCCCCGACACTGAGCAATGGCAACAGATCAAGCAATTTGCCGAAGAGATTGAACTGGAAACTATACAGCCTGAAATAGTAGCACTCTTGGATGGTATCAGGGAAGGTGCGCAGCGCACCAAGACCATCGTTATGGGGCTTAGTGCTTTTGCTAGGGTAGACCAAGGTGTGTATACTCCTTCCAATATTGAAGAAGGGATCGAATCTACTTTGTTGATCCTTAATAACAAGATCAAGAAAAGTAATGTCTGTATCCAGAAGGACTTTAGTAATATTCCTCCCGTAGAATGCCTTCCCAATAAACTCAATCAGGTGTTTATGAATATACTCATCAATGCTATTCAAGCGAGTAGTAATAATGAAGGGTGCGTGCTGATCACTACACGACACTTAGAGCAGCAACAACAGGTAGAAATTGAAATACGGGATAATGGTCCCGGCATTCCAAAAGATTTACAACGAAAAATATTTGAACCTTTTTTCACCACTAAAGAAGTTGGGGAAGGTACAGGGTTGGGGCTTTCTATTAGCTATGGGATTATTGAGCAACATCAGGGGCGTATTGAGGTGGAGTCTCAACAAGGAGATGACTCCTACACAGCTTTTAGAATCATATTACCATTAGTACAAAAAACACGTTCATAATGTTGAATTGAGCTTCACTCGTTCATGATGTTTAGTTGTTGAATCATTGAATTACATTGATCCATTAACTACGCCATTAATCAACTTTCATACTCATTACCTACTGATCACTGTTCCCTGTTCATTGGTCACTGATCACTGCTCTAAGTTTTGCTGGTTGATCTGTAGTGATACTTTTGACTCCTAAGGCGATCAACCTCTTCGCTTCAGTAAGCTCATTCACAGTATAGGCATGTATTTCCAGGTCCATCAAATCAGCCAATTCCATGACAGAGGAATCGATGATTTTGTAATTGAGGTCTAACCCATCCAGGCCTGCCTCTTTCACTTTATGGAAGAGTTTTTTTGTCCCAAAAGGCTCAAAGTAATGACATAGATAGAGGGCTTTATTATCAGGAAAGGACTTTTTAGTCTGTACGATCGCTTCAAAGTCAAAAGAAATGAAAATAACCTGCTCCTCCTTTTCACTATTTTTAATAACCGATGTCATGGCTGGAACAACATCCATTCCTGACTTAATCTCTATCACCAAGTGCTTCTCCTCCGGTATGGTAGCTAATACTTCTTCCAAAAATGGTATTTTTTCTCCTTTGTACTTTTCTCCTTTGTACTTTTCCCCTTTGAAAGTTCCTACATCGATCGATCGTAGTGCTGTGGAATTGGTCTCCTTGATATACTTTTTGGGACCATTAGCAGTACGTTTAGTATCCTTATCATGGTGTACCATTACCCTGCCGTCTTTGCTTAGGTGAATATCAATTTCTACTGCATCGGCATCTTGCTCCCATGCAAGTTGTACTGCTGCCAAGGTATTCTCAGGAGCATCGGCAGAGGCGCCCCTATGTGCCACCAACATAATTTCATCTGAGTTGAAGTGAAAAAAAGCAAGGCTGAAGTACAAACAACAGTTGACCAAATGTCTCATATTACTGGAATAATTTAAAAAATCTTCCGAATAATACAGCTTCTTTTTTGATCTTCCTTGCTTGTATATCAGCCTTTACTTTTTCTTAATACTGTATTCACAGGGCGGTGCCCTGTGCTAGACGGTGCCCTGTGCTAGGCCGTGCCCTGTGCTAGGCCGTGCCCTGTGCTAGGCCGTGCCCTGTGCTAGGCCGTGCCTTGTGCTAGTTGAGATTCGATCATCAACGAATAATTGAAAATTAATCATTGAAAATTAATTTGCTCACTGCTCACTGCTCACTGCTCACTGCCTTTTCTTCCTTCTTCACTGCCACCTGTTCGTGATCTACCAATGCTTCCAATAGTAGTTCCACAGGATGCTGTGCCTTACGTCCCGTACCGTCCATAATCTGGTGACGGCAACTTGTTCCTGGGGCAGCAATGGCTACTTCTTCCGGCTGTTGTCTTACTGTTGGGAATAACACCAACTCCCCTACTTGCATAGAGGTTTCATAGTGCTCTTGCTCATAACCAAATGATCCTGCCATCCCACAACAACCCGAAGGAATCATATGTACCTCATAGTTCTCTGGCAAAGACAACAGCTGCTTAGTTGGTCCTACAGAAGACAGGGCTTTCTGATGGCAATGTCCGTGTAACTTGATCAGCTTTTGCTCTTTTGTAAATTGATCAGAAGAGATATTTCCCTTCTTCATTTCTTTCAACAAGAACTCTTCTACTAACATCGCATTCTTACCCAGTATCTTGGCCTCTTCTTTTAGATAACCTGGTACCAGATCAATGTACTCATCCCTAAAAGTTAAGATAGTAGATGGCTCTATCCCTACCATTGGAATATCCTCTGAAACGATATCCTTCAGAAGGTTTACATTTCGGATCGCAATCTCCTTGGCTTCTCTTACCAGACCTTTAGATAAATACGTTCGTCCACTCTCTATATGCTTCGGTAGAATCACCTCATAACCTAAACGCTCCAATAATTCAACCGCCTTGATTCCAATCGGTGTATCATTATAATCTGTGAACTCATCAGCAAAGAAGTATACTTGTCCTTTTGCCTTACTGTTCACAATACTTTGATGCTTATTAAACCACTTCTTCAGTGTAGTACTGTGTAAGGTCGGTGTCGAACGCTCTGTAGCAAACCCAGAAAGCTTATTGAACAAGTAAGCTGTAGGAGGGAACTTCACAAACGCATTATAGGCCCAAGGCACCATGGATGCCAGCTTGTTCATTGTACTAAAGTTAGCAATCAACTTGGCACGGGCAGGCACACCATTGGCATCATAATAATGTTGCAGGAACTCCGCTTTCAACTTCGCCATATCTACATTGGATGGACACTCTGACTTACATGCCTTACAAGACAAGCATAGGTCCATTACCTCATAGATCTCGTCATGGTTGAAACGGTTGATTTCATAAGGTTCCCTTAAAAACTCCCTCAGTACGTTGGCACGGGCACGAGTCGTATGTTTCTCATCCCTTGTGGCCATATAACTTGGACACATGGTTCCACCACTCTTCTCTGTCTTACGACAGTCTCCTGATCCATTACAGAACTCTGCCGCACGGATATATCCTTGAGTATCTGTAAAATCAAAAACAGTATCAACTTCCGGTGTTTCAATACCTGGCATATAACGCATGCTGGTATTCATCGGAGGGGTATCTACAATTTTATTAGGGTTGAATACCCCTTTAGGGTCCCAGGTATACTTTAATTCTTTCAGGCGCTCATAGTTATTCTCTCCTACCATAAAGCGAATAAACTCTCCTCTCAAACGTCCATCACCATGCTCTCCACTCAAAGAACCTTTATACTTCTTCACCAACTTGGCAATCTCATCGGCTACCGTATGGAACATCTTATTACCTTCCTCTGTCTTCAAATCTAGAATCGGACGAAGGTGCAACTCTCCAGAACCTGCGTGTGCATAGTGTACACAACTCATATTATACTGCTCCAACGTCTTATTGAACTCTGCAATATAAGCTGGCAAATCCTGTACATCTACTGCTGTATCTTCAATCACTGGCGCTGGCTTAGCATCCCCTGGAATATTGGACAACAAGCCCAACCCTGCCTTTCTCAACGTCCACACCTTCTTGATATCCTCTCCTTCTACTATTGGGTAATGGTATCCCAAACCAGCAGCTTTCATTTCCTCAATAAGTGCTTGGGCATCTCTATGCAACTCCTCTTGGGAATCTCTGGATAATTCCACCACCAAAATAGCACCCGGATCTCCTTCTACGAAGAAGCGGTTTTCTCGTTGGCTAATATTGGCTTTGGTACACTCCAGAATAAAATGGTCCATCAACTCACTGGCTGAGGGATTATATTTCAGGCCAATCAAGTTGGCTCTCAAAGACTCATCAATCGTGTTAAAATGTCCACATACTAACCCCTTATACTTAGGAGGTAGCGGATCACAACTCATCTTGATTTCTGTGATAAACATCAAGGTTCCTTCTGAGCCTGCAATCAGTTCACAGAAATTAAATGGTTTCCCCCCTTCCTTAAAAGGCTCCATACGCGCCAATAAGTCGATAGCATACCCCGTATTTCGTCTAGGGATAGAAGGCTTAGGATATTCTGCCTCAATTTCTTGCTGTGCCTGTCCATCGGAAAGCATCTCTCGAATTTGTCGGTATAGCTCATTCTCCAATGCAGTACCTTCACACTTCTGTAGAAACTCTTCTGCCGTCAGTTCACTAAAGGTTACTTCACTTCCATCACTCAGAAAGCCCGTCACTTCTACTAAATGATCACGAGCACTTCCATACACTACCGAGTTAGACCCACAAGAGTTATTTCCAACCATTCCCCCTATCATCGCCCTATTGGCCGTAGAAGTTTCTGGTCCAAAATACAGTCCATAAGGTGCCAGGTGCATATTCAACTCATCACGAATCACTCCAGGCTGTACCTTTACCCATCGCTCTTCCTGGTTCACCTCCAGTACCTGATTAAACTTACGGGAAACATCCACCACAATTCCTTTACCTACAACCTGTCCCGCCAGGGAAGTCCCTGCCGTTCGAGGAATAAGAGAAGTTCCATGCTCATTGGCAAAAGCAATCAATTTTCTCAGGTCTTCATTTGTTTCAGGAATAGCCACCGCCAATGGTAGCTCTCGGTAAGCAGATGCATCCGTCGCATACAGCGTACGAACCGTCTTATCGTAAAACAGTTCCCCTTTTAGGGATCTCGACAATTGTTGTAAGTGAGCGTTATTCATGAAAAAGTAATGCGCTTGTTTGTGAGAAGAAAACTCTTCCTTTGTAATTCGAAAATGCTAAGACCGTTTAATGAAGGATCTTTCGAAAAAAGAAGCCCTGACCAAACATTTGTAACCTTTAATAACTATATTTCTATTGAAATAATTCCAATAAAAATATACATAATACAAAAGTACATGCTATCCAAAGGGAATACAAGACCAAAAATAGGGATTTTATAAAGATTTAGGCATAAGCTTTGCATGAATACATTCCGAAAGGAAATAATTTTCATCACAAAGTATAATAAAGTTGTCTGCTGTTAGTTTTAAAAGTAGTCAGAACGCTACTTTTTATAACCAGTAACCTCGGTGTACTTGAAGTTCCACTAGGAAGAGAACGCCTAGTTCAACTATACCTCAAGCAAACCAGCAGGCGTATCCCACTACATACGTCACTAGAAACATGATATTTCAGAGGTGAAAGAGAATTTTGCCTCCAGGATCTTTAATCAATTACTTCTATGCTAAGACTTATCGCAATTGTTGCCTTACTTACTTGTCCTCTGTCCGCTCTTTGGGCACAATTTGACATGAACTCCATCCATGAGGTAGCAACAATGGATGACCCTTACCGCAAGCCTGAAATATGGAAAAGAATTAGTGAAGACCCAGACAGTGACTACTGGTGGAGAATCTACTTCGGTAAGGATCTATTTGACTTAAGTAGCGAAGAATACATCCTTTACGAAAGTATCAGAGAGCGATTAATACAAACAAAAGAGAGTGAAAAAGAAGTGCAGCAAAGTCACGTTTACTCCTATAACCTTTCCAATAAGGTTTTACAAACTGAATCTCTTAAAGACGACTTGATATACAGAGAGCTCACCGCTAATATTTCCAAGAATTTCTTTCTTATAGAGGATTATTTCTCTCAAAAGTTTAATGAGATGGGAATGGACTATATCTTTTATCAGGATGCTTATCCCAACGAAGACTACAACCGTATGCATTGGGTTAGAGAGCACGAAATGCAACTGGAGGAGATGATCAAGATGCAATTGGTGGAGTTGATTAGTACGAATTATTAGGATGAAGGAAGGGCGTTCCTTGTGGTCGCCCCGACGAAGGGTAAAGGTAGGAATGAAGAATGAAGAATGAAGAATGAAGAATGAAGAATGAAGAATGAAGAATGAAGAATGAAGAAAAGTTAATACCTCTGGCTTGAAAAGCTAATTATAAGTAAAGCTTTTTATAAAAAATCTCACCACATATACGTGATTACGTTATATGGTGAGATTTTTCTCTTTATAAGAAGTATATCTTAAAATACTATCCTTCTTCCTTTATCCTTCTTCCTTTATCCTTCTTCCTTTATCCTTCTTCCTTTATCCTT